>CAYNDY010000049.1:9934-12703 GCA_964396105.1 uncultured Muribaculaceae bacterium | reverse complement strand
GATGCGGTGAAGCTCGTGCGGAATGCGGATGCTCTGAGGGCAATGCGGAGCGCACTCTCCGCAGCCGATGCAGTGATCCGCCTGACGGAACTTCTCTATGCTGCGCGAGTAGCTGACAAGGTAGGCGCGGCGGGCTTTGCGGTAGGCGCGCATCTCCTCTGACGGAATCTCTCCTTCCGCGTCAGCCTTGGGCTCAGGAACGACCAGACCGGCGTTGACGCACTTGTTGTAGTGGAGAAGGATTGCGGGGATGTCAATGCCGTAGGGGCAGGGCATACAGTATTTGCAGTCGTTGCATGGAACGGTGGGGTAACTGTGGATGAGTTCCGCAATCCCGGCGAGGAACTCCTTGTCGTCCTCCGTGAGTGGCCTAAGCGGGCAGAAAGTGCGGAGGTTATCCTGCAGATGCTCCATATAGGTCATTCCGCTCAGAACGCAGAGGACCTTTTCGGGGCTGCCGGCAAAGCGGAACGCCCACGAGGCTATGCTCTCCGCGGGTTCGCGCTCCTTCAGTTTCGCTGCGACATTGTCCGACACCTTTGAAAGCCTGCCTCCCAGAAGAGGCTCCATAATGACTACCGGGATGTCCCTTTTCGCAAGCTCCGAGTAGAGATAGCTGGCGTTGGTGTTTCGCCCTGAGGCATAGTCCCAGTCGAGATAGTTGAGCTGAATCTGGACAAAGTCCCAGTGATATTTCTCGTGGGTCTTCAGAAGCTCATCGAAGACTTCCTTGCTGCCGTGGAATGAAAATCCGAGGTGGCGTATTCTGCCCGCCTCCCTTTCCTTGAGAAGGAAATCCATCATCCCGTTCTTGACATAGCGCGTCTCGAAGTCCTCGACGCTGCGGCCGATGGAGTGGAGAAGGTAGTAGTCGATGTAGGTGGTCTGGAAGTTCTCCAGAGACTTGCGGTACATAAGAAGCGAGTTCTCGCGGCTCCAGTCGCTGAAGTTGGAGAGCTTGGTGGCGATGTAGTAGGACTCCCTCGGGTGACGGCTCAGTGCGATGCCGGTCGCCTTCTCGCTCTGGCCCTGGAGATAGACAGGGGAGGAGTCGAAGTAGTTCACTCCGTGTGCGATTGCGTAGTCCACAAGCTCATTGACGCTGTCCTGGGCGATTACGTCCTTCCCGTTTTCGTCCTTTTTCATCTGCCAGCGCATACATCCGTAGCCGAGGATGCTGACCTTGTCGCCCTCTTTGGGGTCCGTTCTGTAGGTCATCTCTCCTGGCGTGGAGTCCGAATTGGCCGTGCTTTTTTCGCCCTTGGAACCGTTCCCGGCGCAGCTGCCAAGTACGCCCGCGGAGGCTGCCGCCGCGGTCGCGGCTCCCGTATATTTTAAGAAATCTCGTCTATCCATCTGCTTATTCAAGTTTGTAACTTGTTGTGTTCTTATCTTTGTGACTAAATGCCCGGCCTCAAGCGCTCATCGGAGCTGAGGCGGGGGTGGGCCCTAAATCTCCTTGTGAACCGGGTGACCTTCGACGTGGATGGCGCTCAGCGGATTTGCAGGGCACACGTATTCGCACGCGCCGCAGCCGATGCAGCGCGTCTCGTCCACTGAAGGGATCCTCGGCGAATCGGGATTCTCGGGGTCTTTCCTTACAAGGCGTATCGCTCCGACAGGGCAGTGACGTGCGCAGTTTCCGCACTTCACTCCTTCGGAAGCGGCAACGCAGAGGCTGTAGTCCACGACGGAGTGGCCTATCTGGATGGAGGATTTCTCCTCGGCGCTCACCGGAAGAATCGCCCCTGCAGGGCACACGGAAGAGCACCTCGTGCACTCCGGCCGGCAGTAGCCCTTTTCGTAGGACATCTCAGGCTGCATAAAGGTCTTAAGGTCGGTAGATGGCCTCAGCACCCTGTTGGGGCAGGCGGAGACGCACAGCTGGCAGGCTATGCAGCGGGTGGAGAAATCCTTGAGGCTGCGGGAGCCGGCAGGCCTGAGCGGGGTATCGCGGCGGGGAGCCTGCTTTGCGGGCGGAGTTATCAGTCCGCCGTCCACTTTCATATTCTGCGCAAAGGTCTCAACCGGATGAAGCAGTTCCGCCCCTGCGGCAGCGCCCACGGTGAGCGCAGTCGCTTTCATAAATGCGCGGCGGCTCTCATCTTGCGGCGCCTGGGCATTTGAGGAGACTTCCTGCGCGGTAGCCCGGGCTTTTGACGCCGATGCCTGCGCAGAAGACGCAGTAGATTGCGTGCCTGTAGTAGCAACTCCCTCAGCTTTAGCGCCGGCCTTCCCATATCGGAACTCATATTTCAGAGCCCCTGCGCGGCAGGAGTCGATGCAGTCAAAGCAGGCGACGCAGCGGCTGTAGTCAATCCGCTTCCCGCCCGCAATGTCGATGCACCCTGCCTTGCACCTGCGTGCGCAAAGTCCGCAGTTACGGCATTTCTCGGTGTCAATTTTCGGTGCAAAAAGGCTGAAGCGCGACACGAGGCCGAGCAGCGCTCCCACAGGGCAGATGCTGTTGCACCAGCCTCTTCCCCATTTCCAGGCGAAAAATCCCACAAGAAGCAGCGCCACGACTGCAGCAACAAAGGTTGGCAGACTCTTTATCCACACATCCGCGCTGTAGAACGAATAGCTCTCGAAATGCTCGCTCACAAGCGCAAGGAGGTTGTTCACTCCGCGGTAAACCGGGGAGAAGAGCTCGGTCGTGATGCGCCCGAAAGTGCTGTATGGCTCGATGAGAGCCGCAATGGAGGTAGCGCCGAGGAGTATCACTGCGATGAACACCACCAGCACCCCGTAGCGGAGCCAGCGAAGCGG
>CAYNDY010000049.1:8118-9834 GCA_964396105.1 uncultured Muribaculaceae bacterium | reverse complement strand
GGCGCGGCATCTTGCCGTGAATCCAGGAAATGATGTCCTGCATAATGCCTAGAGGGCAGATAACCGAGCAGTAAACCCTGCCGAAAAGAAGGGTTAGCAGCAGAAGCGCCGCCACAATGCCGAAATTCAGAGCGAGAGCCGCCGGAACGAACTGGATTTTTGCCATCCAGCCGAGATAGTGGTGCAGAGCACCCGTCACATCCAGAAACAGCAGGCTCAGTCCGATGAAGAAAATTGTCGCAAGGACAATCCGGATTTTTCTTAACATTCCGAGAATTTTAATCGTTAAACCTCGCAAAGATATGAAAAATCTCAGATAAAAGCCGGGACAGAACAGCGTATGAATTCGCTAACACAAGAAATTAAATAGGCCAGATGTCAATCCTGCCCCGGCGAGTCTGTTTTTATGCGACGACGTGAGCTTTTAGTTGTTGAGGAAGTCGATCTTCGTGGCTACGACATCGGTCGAAGTCTTCTCCACCTGATCCGCTCCGGTGTACCTGGTGTAGCGCAGACGCCCCCAGATGTGCATCGGGCAGCCTTTCACGATCTTCCCTAGGTCATCGATGCCCTGTCCTTCCCAGGCCTCGACATTGTGCCAGCAGGCCTCCACGACGTTTTCTCCTTCCTTGGAGCGTGATACTCGGTTGGTCGCGAGCGAGAAATGTGCGACCTGTGTTTCTCCGGCTTTCTGAATGCGGACGTTGCCCACATTGCCCTGAAGCTCAACTCTGTTGATTGTTTCCATAAAAATGTGATTTTGTTGGTTGGCGGCCGGCTTTCCGGAGGGCCGGCCTGAAAAATGTGAAGGTCCGCAGCATTGAGCGCTCTCTGCGGTGCCGCTGCAAAGTACTGCAAAATAAATCTGAACTTCAATGCTTTTCCCGCCGCCCCCTGCGAATAAATTTCGATTTTTTTAATTCATATCACTTTTTTATACCCCGTTTAAAACTTTCTCGCGGTTTTTTCTTTTTTTTGAATCGGTTAAAAATTTAGAAAAACCGTTAATTTTTTTTGAATCCGGTTAAAAAATAAGCAACGATTTCAAAAAATCGAAAAATCTTCGCTGACCCCTGTCGGTTTTTCCCCGGATATTTTGGTTTTCTCTTTCCATAGTTCCATATTTGCGGCGCTGACCATTTAACACTCAAAACTTTGCAATACTCCATTTTAGAACAGAAGAGGCATTGCCTCGAATGCGGCGAGTCCATCGACTACCGCGCAAGAACTGACCGTATGTTCTGCAGCGACGCCTGCAAGAACCGCTACCACTACGCCATCCGACGCTCCAGGGAGAAGTTCCGCAAGGTGAACGACATCCTGGGGCGGAACTACGGCATCTTGAGCGACCTTTTCTGCACGAAGGTCAAGAGTGTAAACCTGAGCGAGCTTGCCTACAAGGGCTTCAACGCCGAATATATGACTTCCTGTGTCCGTCGTCACAGTTTCAGCGAATGCTGCTGCTACGACATCCGCTACAAAATGACCTCCAACCGCATTTTTTCCATCGAAACGATATGATTCGGTATTCAAAGGGCCAGAAATGGGGGAGGGTGTAAGGGAAAAATATCGTATCTTTGCAAATTGTGCGCGTTGGGAACCAGGTGAAACCTCTTTTCTTCGCTCTCCATTGCGCAGGCATATAGGAATAAACACTTTATTATGAATACAAAAAATATCATTGTGGCAGCGGCTGCACTGGCCCTGCTGAATTCT
>CAYNDY010000049.1:1655-8018 GCA_964396105.1 uncultured Muribaculaceae bacterium | reverse complement strand
TATGAATACAAAAAATATCATTGTGGCAGCGGCTGCACTGGCCCTGCTGAATTCTTGCAATATGGAGAATCCGCTTTTGACGGAGTCCAAACTGCCCTACGGCGCTCCGCAGTTTGACAAAATCCGTAACGAACACTATCTTCCCGCTTTCGAGCAGGGAATCAAGGAGGCCAAGGAGGAGATTGACGCGATTGTGAACAATCCAGAGGAACCGACTTTCGAGAACACCGTTGAGGCTATGGAATATGCCGGAAGCACGCTTGAGAGGGTTTCGGGGATATTTTTCAACCTTATGGAGGCTGACACCAACGACGAGATGCAGGAGATTGCAGAAAAAGTTTCCCCGATGCTCACCGAGTACTCTATGTATGTGAATCTCAATGAGAAACTCTTCCAGAGGGTGAAGGCTGTCTATGAAAAGAGGGAGAGCCTCGGCCTGGAGAAGGACCAGATGAGGATACTCGAAAATTCCTACAAGGGCTTCGTGCGCGGGGGAGCGAACCTCTCGGACGAGGACAAGAAAACATACAGCCGCATAAGTGAGGAGCTTTCGCTCGCGAGTCTTTCCTACGGGAAGAACCTTCTCGCAGCGACAAACGCCTACACTCTGAATGTCACCGACTCAGCTTCTCTGGACGGACTCCCATCATACGTTGTTGAGGCAGCCGCCGAGACCGCGAAGGAGAAAGGCCTTGAGGGATGGGCATTTACGCTGGATTATCCGAGCTACAGCCCGTTTATGAAGTTCAGCCGCTGTAGGGATCTTCGCCGACAGATTTATATGGCCTACAACACCAGGGCCGTCGAGGGTGAGAACAGCAATGTGGAGAATGTGCGGAAAATCGCTTCGCTCCGTCTGCAGGAAGCTAACATTCTCGGATACAAGACCTACGCAGACTACGCTCTTGAGGACAAAATGGCTAAGGATACCCCTACGGTGGAGAAATTCCTCGCGGAGCTTATGATACCTTCTCTTCCGTACGCGCGCGCGGAGGTGAACGAGATTTTCGAATATGCCCGCGCCAACGGATTCGATGACTGCGCGCTGATGCCGTGGGACTTCTCATTCTGGTCCGAGCGCTATCAGGAGGCTAAATATTCCCTTAACGAGGAGCTTCTGAAGCCGTATTTTCGCCTGGACGACTGCGTTGAGGCCGTGTTCGACCTTGCCCACAGGCTCTATGGACTGAACTTTACTTTGAGGAAGGACATCCCGGGCTACAATAAGGACGTGAGAGTTTACGACGTGACCGACTCCGAGGGCGTTCACAAGGCACTTTTCTACGCCGACTTTTTCCCTCGTGAGAGCAAGAGAGGAGGCGCGTGGATGACCGAGTTCAGGGGACAGAGCATCCGCGACGGAGTGGAAAAGAGGCCGTTTATCAGCATAGTCACAAACTTCAGCAAACCGACTTCCACCGCCCCTGCGCTGCTTACCCACTACGAGTTCACGACGCTTCTCCACGAGTTCGGCCACGCCCTTCACGGGATGCTCGCCGAGGGACGCTATCCTTCCATCACCGGAACATCCGTGGCCCGCGATTTCGTGGAACTGCCATCCCAGATTATGGAAAACTGGGGCTATGAGAGGGAATATCTCAATACATTCGCAAAGAACTACAAGACCGGGGAGCCGATTCCTGACGAACTGATTGAGAAGATTGTCGCTGCGAAGAACTATCTTGCCGGCTACTCCCAGGTGCGTCAGCTCCAGTTCGGCATCGTGGATATGGCTTGGCACACTCTCACCTCTGTTCCGGAGAATATAGATGTGAAGGCTTTTGAGAAAAAGGCGCTTGAGCCGTATTCGGTTATGCCTTCAATTCCCCAGACCTGCTTTTCCACCTCGTTCTCTCACATTTTCTCAGGCGGATATTCCGCAGGATATTATTCCTACAAGTGGGCTGAGGTGCTTGAGGCCGACGCTTTCTCGCTTTTCGAGGAGAAGGGCATTTTCAACACCGAGGTGAGCCACAGTTTCCGCGACAATATCCTGTCCAAAGGCGACTCGGAGGACCCTGCGGTGCTTTATCGCAATTTCCGCGGGCACGATCCGCAGCCTTCCGCGCTGATGACCAAATTGGGACTTACAGGAACTGTCAAGTAGTTCCCATCTGAGAGCCTGACAGGGGAGGGAAACAGGATAAGTTAGATACTTGCGAAATTTGAATTGGATAATGGCAAAGGAAAAACTGCTGGGAAAGAACCTGGAGGAGCTGCAGGAGGTTGCGCTCTCGCTCGGCTTGCCGCGATTTACGGCGGGGCAGATGGCGCAGTGGCTCTATCAGAAGAGAGTGCGCTCGATCGACGCGATGACAAATCTCTCCAAGACCGCCCGCGAAAAGCTCTCCGAGAAGTATGAAATCGGGGTCACGGCCCCTCTGAAGACTCTCACCTCCGCCGACGGGACGAAGAAATATCTTTTCCCCGTCTGCGAAAAGGGGGAGGAGTCGGCTGTGGAGGCGGTGATGATTCCGGACGGGGACAGGGCTACGCTCTGCGTTTCGTCGCAGTCGGGCTGCAAGATGGGCTGCAAGTTCTGTATGACCGGCCGCCAGGGCTTTCACGGAAGCCTTTCTGCAGCCGAAATCCTTTCGCAGTTTGTGAGCGTGGACGAAAGCGAGGCTCTTACCAATGCCGTTTTTATGGGGATGGGCGAGCCGCTGGACAACTACGACAATGTGATGAGGGCAATCGAGGTGCTGACCGCCCCGTGGGGATTCGCGTGGAGTCCGAAGAGGATTACCGTGTCCACAATCGGGGTGCTGCCTGCGCTGAAGAGGTTTCTGGAAGAGAGCCGCTGCCACATTGCGGTGAGTCTCCACAATCCTTTCCCGCCCGAGAGGCTCAGCATTATGCCGGTGCAGAAGGCCTGGTCCATCACCGAGGTCGTGCGACTTCTGGAAAAATATGATTTCTCCGGGCAGAGGAGAGTCAGCTTCGAGTACATTATGTTCAATGGCTTCAACGACACTCTCCGCCACGCCGATGCCCTGCTGCACCTTCTGCGCCACCTTGAGTGCCGGGTGAACCTCATCCGTTTCCATCAGATTCCGGATTTTCCATATACCACTTCGCCCGCTCCGGTTATCGAAGCGTTCCGCCGCCATCTTTGCGATGGAGGGGTGACCGCCACTCTGAGGGCTTCCCGCGGGGAGGACATCCTTGCCGCCTGCGGACTGCTTGCCGGGGAACATTCAAAAGAGAAGGCGCCTGCGCGGGAGAATGCCGGTCTTCAAGAGAAGGATACTCCTGAGGGAGAATAAAATAAGGAATAGAATGAAGAGGTTTTTACATATATCGGTCTGCTGCCTGCTTCTGGGCTTTCTCGGGAGCGAAGTGTCAGCTCTTGCGCAGAGCTCTTCCCCGGAGGACTCATCCTCGGCCAGGACTGCTTTAAGGGAGGGTCTCGCATCGGCTCAGGAGGATTCCGTAGCCATTGAAAAAAGAGCCTCCAGCGGCGTTGAGCCCCTCTTTTCCTACCTCGACAGGAGCATAAGCCCGGAAAGGGACTCGCTGGAAATTATGATGATGCGCGCCCGCCTGGATTCCATCCGGCAGCACCGCCCCACAGTCGCCCTCGTCCTTAGCGGCGGAGGCGCGAAGGGAGCGGCCCACATCGGCGCACTCCACTATCTCGACTCGCTCAAAATCCCCGTTGACCTTGTGCTCGGAACGAGTATGGGCGGCCTTATGGGCGGGCTCGTGTCGATGGGTTACCGTTACGACCAGATTGACACCCTCATCCGCAGCATCAACTGGACTTCGATGATGCGGGACAAACTTCCCCGCTCCTACAGCTCCTATCAGCAGGTGAAATACAAGGAGAAATATCTCCTTTCGATGCCTTTCTACTACCTCACGAGCACCCGCGACGCTTCCACTCCGCGCCGCCACTCGGATTTCCACATCAGCGGCACCCGGGACGACGACTCTCCGGATGTTTTCAAGGACAATCTTCTCGGAAGTCTCCCTTCCGGATATGTCTATGGACAGAATGTAAGCAACCTTTTCAGCTCTCTCACAGTGGGTTACCAGGACGAGATGAACTTCATCGACCTGCCTGTTCCCTATGCCTGCATCTCCACGGAACTCGGTTCGGGAAAGACGAAAGTCTGGTATGAGGGACCGATGAATACGGCGCTCAGGGCCACGATGTCCATCCCCGGCGTGTTCACTCCGCTGAAATACAAGGGAATGGTGCTCGTCGACGGCGGAATGAGGGACAATTACCCTACGGCGCTCGCAAAATACATCGGTGCGGACATAATAATAGGAGTGGACGTGACTTCTCCGTCGAAGGACGCCTCCTCCATCCGCAACATCGGAAACGTGATTTCCCAGAGTATGGATATGTTCGGAAGGGAGGTCTATGAGCGGAATGTCCACATCCCGGATGTTACCATAAAACCGGATCTCGAGGGGCTGAATATGCTCAGTTTCTCTCCGGAAAACATTGACAAACTCATTAAAAACGGCTTTACAGCGGCAAGAGAGCAGGATTCTCTCCTTCGTGCGGTGAAGGCGAGAGTGGGGGAGGATTCGCTTCGGATTACAAAACGGCGGGCAATCAACCTCCGCAACACTCCGGTCCGCATCCGGGAGGTCAGGATCCTCGGGGTTGAGGGCGACGAGCTCAAGATTCTCCAGAAAAAACTCGGCATCCACGCCGGCGACCTGCTTTCGAACGAGAAGATTTCCGATGCGATTGCCCAGGTCTATGCCACCGGCGCCTACGACTATGTAACCTACGAGCTCCACGGCACCGAGGAGCCTTTCGAACTTGACATAACCTGCAAGAAGGGCCCCGTGCACCAGCTCGGAATCGGAGTGAGGGGCGACACGGAGGAACTTGTCTGCGCGGCACTGAACGTGGGACTTTTCGCCCACAGGCTGCAGGGTTCGACCCTTAATCTGAGCACCCGCGTGAGCCGCAACGCCTACTTCGACCTGCACTACTCCTACGACTCCCCGTATTTCCCGACGGTGAACCTCCAGGCCAGCGCAAGGTGGACCCAGGCGAAGATGTTCCAGGCCTCAAACGACTGGCCTTCAGTGGATTACTTCTCATCCCAGCAGTCTTTTTACATCTCCGGCCTGAAGTGGTCCTACTTCGACATCCAGCTGGGAGTGAAGAACGATGTATTCTGCGACAACTCGGCAAATCCGTTCTTAAGCTCCTACTACTCCGAGGGTTACCGTGCTATGGACCCCACTACGGACTATATGTCGCTTTTTGCGGACGCCTTCGTCGACACTTTTGACGACGGATATTTCCCGAGCAAGGGCCTGAGTTTCTCCCTCGGCTATGACTGGACATTCACCGATTTCAAATCGCACATCCATAAAGGCGGCCTGCACGCTCTGAGCGCGGATTTCAAGGCAGTAATTCCGGGAGGAAAATACTTTGCGGTCATTCCTGCCGTGAGTCTTAGGTATCTTTTCGGCGACGATGCCCCTCTGGTGTATTCCAATGTGCTGGGAGGCTCGATTGCGGGGCGCTACTTCGAACAGCAGCTGCCTTTCATCGGCTTCACGAATGCTGCGGTAGTTGACCGCAGGGTGACGATGGCAAGGGTGGATTTCAGAGTCAATTTTCTCAAAAACCACTATGTGACCTTGATTAACAATGTGGCGTTCACCAACGAGAACTTCAAGAACATAAAGGAAGGACGGTGGATTTTCGGCGAGGGGCTTCAGTATTCCTACAGGACCATTTTCGGCCCGATCTCGGCGAATGTTCACTGGTCCTCTCTCACCCGCAAGGTGGGGGCTTATGTGAGCCTGGGATATGATTTTTAGCCTCCTGGGGTGGCTCCCGGGGGATGGCTTCCGGGGATGGATATCGGCGGTTTTTCGGCGTAGGCGGATTTTCAAAGACAGCTATGGAAGAAGAGAAGAAAATACAGAAAGTGCTCTCAAGGCTGCAGGGACAGTGCAGCAAGCGGGAATACTGCACCGGGGATGTCCGCGAGAAAGCTCTGAAGGCTCTTGACGGGGACTCTGAGGCGGCCGAAAAGGTTGTTTCCTCTTTGGTCGCCGACCGCTACGTGGATGATGAGCGCTACTGCGCCGCATACGCCCGCGAGAAGGCCTCCATTTCAGGATGGGGAGCGGTGAAAATCCGTTATGCCCTCTCCGGGAAGGGTCTCGGGCGGGAGGATATTGACTCGGGACTCGCGGAAATCGACTCTGAGGCGGCCCGGGGAAGGCTGCAGAAAATCCTTCAGGTGAAGCGCCACTCTCTTGAAGGAGACCCGCAGTGGAAGCTAAAGCTCATCCGCTTTGCTCTCGGAAGAGGCTATGGCTACGAGGAGGTTTCCGCAGCGATTAAGGCTCTGCCTGCCGCGGATTCGGAATGAG
>CAYNDY010000049.1:0-1555 GCA_964396105.1 uncultured Muribaculaceae bacterium | reverse complement strand
AGAAAACTGACGGCGGAAGAAATCCGTGCCCTTGAGGGGCGCTCCTGCAGCGCGGCGGACTGGAACGAGGTTGAGGTGAGTGAGGGATTTTCAACCGGCTTCGTGCGCTCGGTGCGGTTCTCGGGAAAGGTGCGCATCGGCGCGTTCAACAAGGAATTTACACTTGCCGGAGGGATGAAAAAGCACTCCGGACTCTATCACGCCACGCTTCACAACGTTACGCTCGGGGACGACTGCTGCATTGAAAACGTAAAGAACTACATCGCCAACTACGAAATCGGCGACGGAACTTTCATCGAGAATGTGGACATAATCCTCACTGACGGGGTTTCATCCTTCGGAAACGGGGTTGAGGCAGCGGTCCTGAACGAAACAGGAGGCCGCGAGGTGGTGATTTTCGACCGCCTGACCGCCCAGACCGCATATATTATGGCTCTTTACCGCCACCGCCCGGAGCTCATCGCGAGTCTCCGCCATCTCATCGGGGAGTATGTGGAAAAGGTTTCTTCTTCGGTGGGGCACATCGGGAAGGGAGTTGTCATCGTGGATGCCGGCTACATAAAGAACGTGAAGGTTGGAGATTGCTGCAAGATCGAGGGGGCGTCGAGGCTCAAGAACGGCAGCATCAACTCCAATGAAGTGGCTCCGGTGCACATCGGTGTGGGGGTCATCGGGGATGATTTCATAATCAGCAGCGGCTCTTCAGTTGAGGACGCCGTGACTTTCTCGCGCTGCTTCATCGGGCAGGCCTGCCACCTGGGCCACAACTACTCCGCTTCCGACTCCCTGTTTTTCAGCAACTGTCAGGGCGAGAACGGCGAGGCGTGCGCGATTTTCGCGGGTCCCTACACCGTCACCCACCACAAATCCACGCTTCTCATCGCGGGAATGTTTTCGTTTATGAACGCCGGGTCGGGTTCGAACCAGAGCAACCATATGTACAAGCTTGGGCCTATCCATCAGGGCATTATGGAGAGGGGCGCGAAGACTTCCTCCGACTCCTACATCCTCTGGCCGGCGAAGGTGGGCGCGTTCTCCCTTGTGATGGGCCGCCACGTGAGCCACCAGGACACTTCCGACCTTCCGTTCTCCTATCTTATTGAGAATCAGGGCACTTCCTACATAATGCCGGGCGCGAACCTAAAGTCCGTCGGCACAATCCGCGACGCCAAGAAATGGCCTCAGAGGGACGGGAGGAAGGACCCTGACAAGCTCGATATGATAAACTACAATCTCCTCAGCCCCTACACTGTGAACAAGATGCTCAGGGCCCGGGAGATTCTCCAGAACCTTCAGAAGACTTCCGGCGAGACTTCCGCGTCCTACTCCTACCAGAGCGGGGTCATCAAGCGGAGTTCGCTTCAGAACGGTCTTCGCTACTACGGTCTCGCAATCGACAAATTCCTCGGCAACTCGTTCATTTCCAGACTGATGAGCTCTTCGTTCAGCAGCCTCGACGAGCTTCACGAGGCTCTTCGCCCAGCCTCCCAGACGGGTCTTGTCCACTGGGTGGACCTCTCGGGACTCATCGCACCGCGCTCCGCTGTGGAGGCTC
>CAYNDY010000048.1:8672-12806 GCA_964396105.1 uncultured Muribaculaceae bacterium | reverse complement strand
GAAGGAGGAATCAATCAATACGGTGCTCGAAGTGGCCGAAAGGAAGAAGGCGGGAAAGGTTGGAAAAATTGTCGTATTCGGCTGTCTCTCACAGCGTTATGCGGCGGAACTTCCGTCTCTTATCCCCGAAGTGGACCAGTGGCTCGGGGCCCGGAGCAACGACGAGGTCGTTTCCGCTCTGGGAGTTTCTCCCGACCGCAGGCTTGACCACAAAAGGGTGCTCACCGAGGGCAGCGGAAGCTATGCCTACCTTAAAATCAGCGAAGGCTGCAACCGCCGCTGCTCCTACTGCGCCATTCCCTACATCAGGGGCGCGCACAAGTCCGTTCCGATTGAAAAGCTCGTCGAGGAGGCGGAGTTTCTTGCGGGAAAGGGCGTGCGGGAGCTTATAATCATCGCTCAGGACACGACATATTACGGTCTTGACCTCTATCACCGCAGGGCTCTCGGGGAGCTTCTTGAGGCTCTTTCAAAGGTGGAGGGGATAGAATGGCTCAGAATCCACTACTCCTATCCTGCGGATTTTCCTGAGGATGTTCTGGACATTATGGCGACGAACCCGAAAGTCTGCCGCTATATGGACATTCCGCTTCAGCACATCAGCGACAAGGTGCTGGACAATATGCACCGGGGCGTCAGCGGGAAATGGACCCGCGAACTCATTGCGAAGATGAGGGAAAAGGTGCCGGGAGTTGTGCTCAGGACCACTATGATTGTGGGCCATCCGGGCGAGGGAAGCCGCGAATTTGGGGAACTTCTCTCCTTTGTGCGCGACGCCCGCTTTGAAAGGCTCGGCGCTTTCACCTATTCCGAGGAGGAGGGGACATACGGGGCTGAACATTTTAAAGACACTGTCCGTCAGAGCACAAAACAAAAACGTTACGACGAATTGATGTCTGCCCAGAGAGAAATTTCGCTTCAGTACAACCTCTCAAGGGTCGGAACTGAGGTGAAAGTTCTGGTGGATTCCTACTTCGCTGACCAGGAAGTTTTTGTATGCCGCAGCGAGTTCGAGTCCCCGGACGTTGATGGCGAGATTCTTGTAAAATACTCTCCGGATTTGTTCGGCGGAGTAGCGCCTGAAAGCCTTGTCGGGAAATTTATCGAGGTGCTGATTACGGCTGCAGATGACTATGATCTCACTGCCGACTACGTCAAGACGCTTTCATAGAGGTTAATCTTAAGCGCTCCGCCCCTGTCCAAGTCCATTATTTGAAGCATTATGAAAAGTTTTGATTTCAAAAGTTTTTTGCTCATCGCTGTCGTCGCGGCGGCTCTTTGCGGATGCTCTCCGCAGCTTTATGATGTGACTCTGGATATGCGCCATCCTTCCGCTTCAGGGCTCAATCTCACGGGGAAGAATGTCGCGATTGTCTATCCCTACGGCCTCACGCAGGACGAGATGAAGCTCACCGGGGCCGTTGCGGCGACCCTTGCCGACAGGCTTGACGCGGCCTACCCTGAGAGCGACTCCACAGCGCTCTACACGATTGAATACACCGAGGATTTCTCCAAGATGGAGTCTGCGGACTCTCTCGTGAGCCTCATACTCAAGACTGACGCCGATGTCCTCTTTCTTTTCGGACACCCTTCTGAGTTCGCCGAAGGATATGTGGCAGGCACTACATTCAACCTTCCGCTCTGCTGCTACGACGCTCTCGCGGGCAGCTCTTCCGATGCAGTGAAATCCTTCACCGTTGCGGCAGACGCGGGGACGGATGCCGAGGCGAGCGGAAAGAACATCGGAAACAAGATTTCCTCTTCGTTCACCCCGCAGTGGAAAACGGAGGATTTCGGAATCTGGTACACGAGCAGTGAAGACTGGTATGAAGCGCTTGAAAGCGCGCTCGCGTTCAAGTGGGACGATGCCGTCAAAAAGTGGATTACAATCCTCTCCGACACGAAAGACTCCTACGTTAGGGCAACGCTCGAATACAACATCGGCCTGGGGTGCTTTATGATGGGGAACAAAGCCCTCGCCCTCGAGTGGCTGAGCCAGTCCGCCGCCGAATCGCCTACGGACGAAACGACGGAGCTAATTGCGCGGGTTAAGTCCAATAAGTAAACTAAAAGCGGAACTCCGACCGGGGTTCCGCTTTTTGTTATTGTTTGTTTGTTGTTGATTTCTTTGAAAGGCGACGCTTTTCAAGTTTTTGGGCCCGCTCCGCTTTCTGCTTTTCGCGCCTCGCGGCCATCTCTTCCCTTTGCTTTTCGAACTTCGCGGCCCGCTCCTCGCGGCGACGGGTGATTTTCTGGGCAATCTCGCCCTCGAAATTCTCGAATGTCGTCGGGAACCTCTCCTTCATCTTCTCGATGCATTCCCGGATGAACGAGTCAATGTGGCGTGAGCGTTTCTCGTCGTAGATGTCGTTGAAATCCACCAGTATTCCCGTCTCCTCCACATCTCCGAACTCGTCGTTGACGGCTGTCCCGAAGACCTTCAGTGAAGGGGAGATGCCCATATAGCTGTTCACAAGCGGCGGGATGTTGAGCCCTAGTGACTGGATTTCCTTTTTCAGAATTTTATAATCCTCCTTGAAGTCGTCCTTGCAGAGAACACGGTCCATCACGGCCGGGTCTGTCTCAATCTTCACCGGATTGCGCGTCACAACGAGATTTTCCGTGTCCGCGAAATGCTTGTGGAGGAAATGGAGAATGAGGTCGCGCCCGTAGCGGTTGAAGGACGGATACATAGTCATTTTCCCGAAATAGTATCTCATTCCCGGGCGGAGCATCATAATGGCTCCGAGTCCGTCCCAGAGGTTGTCGAGCGCGAACATTCCCTTTGCGCCCATTTCCCCGCTCTGGTAGCGCTGGCTCACGAATGAACGGCCCAGCTCAACGGTCTGCGGGAGATATTCCTGAATGAATTTGTCGCTGAAATGGAAAAGGTGGGTGGTGGCTATAATCGGCTGCCCGCTCGCGTCAAGACGCACGGAAGTCCCGAAAATGTAGCGGTAGCCGCCCACGATGGCCTCGTTGTCCGGGTCCCAGACAATCAGCTGCTTGCAGGGAGGGTCCATAGTGTCGAAGGAGTCTATGTCAAGGCTCTCCCCGGTGCCTCCGCCGGCCGTACGGAACGCCTCCTCGCGAAGACGCCCGATTTCACGCATAACGTTCGGAGAGTTCTGAGCTGTGACGACATAGAGCTCGTTTCCACCCTTGTTCGTGTTGCGAAGTTTCTTGTCGGGAGTGAGTTCACTCTTTAGGACTTCAATGTCCACCGGTGCAATGATTGCTTCCATATTAAGTTGTCTGGTCTTTTCTTTTGTCTTGAGGCGAAGGGGCGCCGCAAACTCTATTCCAATTCGTAAACTTTCTCTTTCACCGCCTGAGCCCACTCCTTCGGGGTTTTGCTCCCGTCGAAAGTCTCCCAGGGGATGGGTTTCCCGAAGACTATGCGGAAGGTCTTGCCCTGTGCGCGGTAGAGTTCGTCTGGGAGAAACGCCATCGCTATGTTGAACCTTAGGTGCAGCGCCTTCGAGAGGTTAGCCACCCGGTAAAACCTCGGCGAGTTCTCCGCAATGAAATGAACGGGGACCACGTCCCTGTGAAACTCAACGCTTTTCTTTATGCAGACCTTTCCCCACTGTAGGTCCCGGATGACTCCGCCCCTTTTCCTTGAGCACAGTCCGGCCGGGAACATAAGTATCTGATTGTCGGAGGCGAAAATTTCGTCGGTCAGCCTCGGAAGGTCCCTGTGCTGGTTGCCGATTTCATTTCCTTTTGTCTTTATTTTGGCGTGGACAGGGATGCAGATCGGGGCAAGTCCTTTGAGGTTCATCAGGAAGTCGTTGACCATCAGGCGGATGCCGCCGAACCTGCGGCCGATGACTCCCGCGAGAGCCACTCCGTCCGCGCCTCCGAGAGGGTGGTTGGAAACAAAGGTGTAGCGCCCCTGGAGCGGGATGTCCTCCAGTCCCTCCACTTTGAGGGTGACATTGAGGTATTTTACGGCGTTTTCGCAGAATTCCACTCCCTCGTAGCCCTGGGAAAAATAGGCGTTGAGCCAGTCCTGGTGCAGAAGCCGTTTTATGAGCCACACAAGCAGCCGTGGCGTTTTCCCGTGGAATCTGCGGGCGAGTATCTGTTCTATGTCTATTGTCTGTCCGGACATATTGTTTTTCTGTTGAG
>CAYNDY010000048.1:0-8572 GCA_964396105.1 uncultured Muribaculaceae bacterium | reverse complement strand
TGTTTTACCTTGAAGCCGGTGGACATCTCAATCTGCCATTTGCAGGTCTCGCAGTCGCAGGCGACAAAGTCCGGGGCAACCTGGGCAATCTGGTCGAAAAGCGGCTTTCCGATGGCCTGGGAGGTCTCGTAGTTCTCTTTTTTGAATCCGTATGTTCCTGACATTCCGCAGCAGTTGCTCCTCAGGACCGTGAGCTCCACTCCCGGGATGCTCCCCAGAAGCTCAATCGAGAAGTGCTGCCAGCCAAGTTTTTCGAGGTGGCAGGGAGTGTGGTAGGCAATGCGGGCGTGATAGTCCTTCTTGAAGCGCAGACTGCTCTTTCCTTCCGCGAGCCTTTTGAAGATGAATTTTGTGGCAAGATCGAAACTGTCTTTGAAACCGTCGGTTGAAAGCCCCAGAAGGTGGGGATATTCGTCACGGATTGTGAGAAAGCAGGTGGAAGAAACGCCCACAATCGGCTCCCCGGTCTCTTTCAGAGCCTTTTCCATAACGCTGATGTTCTTCCTTGCGTTGCTCCTTGCAAGAGAAGTCAGCCCGTTGGAAAGAGCCGCAATCGAGCAGCATTTCTCCCCGTCAAGCAGCCTCACGCCCACGCCGAGTGCGTTCATCACCTTCACGAAATCGCGGCCGAGCTGCGGGTAGTTGTAGTTCGCGTAGCAGCCGTGGTAGTAGTTGATGTGCTCGGGGAAGCCTTCCTGAGCGGCCTGAGCGTTCTTTTTGAACCAGTGCTCGAAGGTTTCTTGGGAGTATGACGGAAGGGTCCTCCGGTGGTCCACTCCGACAACCGCGTGCATAAGATCCTTTACCGCCCCGTTCTGCAGCATCGGGTTCACAAGGCCCGACATCCTGGTCGCAACCGCTCCCATAAGATCCGTGCTGCCGAGGGCTATGTCTCGCAGCGACGGCACGTGGGCCCCGTAGGTCAGCCGCGCATTCTGGATTATGTCCGCAACCCTCACTCCCGACGGGCAGGCCACCTCGCACCGCTTGCAGTTAAGGCAGTACTTGAGGGTCTTGTCGTAGTAGGATTTGTTCTTCAGACGCAGTCTCTCTCCGTCCGGCCCCGCCTGTTTCGGACCCGGGTAGAGGGGATTCGCCGGAACCACCGGACAGTACACGGTGCAGATCGTGCATTTGAGGCACTGTTCAAAATTATTGTCAGCTATGCTGTTCTTTTTCATCTTCAAGATGCTGTTATTATTTAGCAAATTTATTTAAATACCATAATGTGCATACTGGCATAAAAGGATGCAGTACAAGGCTCGCGACGCGCCAAATACCGGAGCAACCTTTGGGTTGTGAGGATTTTGGCAAGGAGCACAACGCAGTAATGCGCCTTTTAGGTCAGTATGCCCTTTTAGGCCAGTATGCTATCCGCAACATAATAGGCGGAGCTGATGGCGACACCTCCGCCGCAGCCCTCGTAGAGAGCGTTGCACCCTCCGAGAATGGCTCCTGCGGCATAAAGGTTCTCAATGACCGCTCCGTCTTTGGATGCCTTCAGACCGGCCCCCGGCGTGGTTTTTACTCCGTAGCCGATGTAGTTCTGCTTTGCGAAGAAATCGTTCGCGTCGAACCACTCCTTGCGCTCCTGAGGGGCCTCTACATCAACTCCGAGCGCAGTCTCGAAGAAACTGTTCCGCTCGGCGGTGAGTCCCTTGCTGAAGAAACTTCCGCTGGCAAGAACGAAATTGTCCGCGCTGAATTCAATGTCGGGGATGTTCGCGGTGCGGATGGAGGTGAGTCTTCCGCCCTGGAAGGCGCCGGAGGTCACGGTGTCGCCCTTCAGGAGTGTGCCGCCCCCCAAGCAGAAAAGGTCCGTGAGGGCCCTCTGAACCTCGATTCCCGGCACAGAAGGAGGCAGAGTCGGGACGAAACGGACGGTGGTGTTCATCACCTTGCCGATTTGAGCCGCATCGACTGCGTCCTTCAGACTGAAGATTGCGGGGAGAATTATGAGGTCCTCTCCGTCATATTTTTCCTTTATCTGGGAGATGTATTCCTTGAAAGTGGGGCGGTCAAGCACTCGGGAGATGTTCGTGGCCCTCATCTCGGTCGGGCTCTTGCGGAGCTTCTTCAGGGCGTCAAGCTGGATTGTGACCGCTCTGCAGGGGCTTCCGGAGTCTTCGATTGCCTTCGATATGAACTCGGAGTTGAAGTCCAGAAAACCGTCGAGGGAGGCTACAAGAGCCTTTTCGCAGATTTTCCCCTCTGGGGACGGAGCCAGAAGAAGGTCCTTGAGAGTGAGATAGCACTTTTTAACGGAACCCATAGAGCTTACTCTCCACCTGTTTTTTCCATCCTCCGGGACATCAATATGGCAGCCGACCCTCTCCAGAAGGCTTACGGCATCGTCCAGATACCCCCGGACCCTCTCAGCTCCGATTATGGAGTATGGGTGCTCCGAAGGAAGTCCCGCCATCGCCTCGAAAGGGGAGTCCACCTCGGTCCCGTCGGGAAGGCGGTTCAAAAGATCGAATGAGCCCGACCAGAAGTGCATCGCCGACTGGCCGGAGGAGACAATGGCGCATTTCTGACCCTTTTCCTGAAGGCGGAGGGCGCAGAGAAGTCCCGTAAGTCCGCCGCCGATTATTATAGTATCGAATTTCATTATGTTTAGTAAAAGTTCAAATAAAGGCTAAATTTCGTGACTATAAATCCACTGGGTGTACTCGTTTTCACGCAGCGAGTCCCCCCAGCAAATCGGGTAAATACCCTTCCATCTCTCGTTCATAAACGCCTTCAAATCCTCCTTCGCCTTTGTCGGATTTTCCTTTTTACGGGCAAGAAGGCTGGCTCCCCTGCACGCACAAAGCTCTCCCTGGCAGGTTCCCATTCCAAGGCGAGTGCGGCGCCTAAGGTCCACCATATTCGTCACCTGAAGGTTGTCAATGGCGTTTTCAGCTTTCTGGAGGGTGACCTTTTCACATTCGCAGATGAGGCTCTCGTCCTTGTCGGAAAGCGGCCTTGCAGGTTTTTCCGCGCGGTCTTCAGAGCCAGGAAGCGGCCTTGAAGCCGTGACGCAGCCCTTGTGGACTCCGAGTTTGCGGCAGACAAGGTCGGTCGCCCACTCGGCCATAAGTCGGTAGGTCATAAGTTTTCCGCCGGTGATGGTGATAAATCCCGAAATGCCGTCCCTCGTCTCGTGGTCCAGCAGAACGATGCCTCGGCTGATGTTTCGCCCCGAAGGGTCGTTGTCGGCCGCAACAAGAGGCCTCACACCGCAGTAGGCGCGGATAATTCGGGTCTGGGCAAGGCTCGGGGCAAGTTTCTGACCTTCCTCAAGCAGAATTTTAACTTCCTCCGGGGTGACTCTGATTTTGTCCACCTGGTCCAGCGGAACGCGGTCGGAGGTGGTGCCGATGAGACAGATGGTCTCGCCCGGAACAAGGATGTCGGCGTTGGCCGGCTTGCGGCAGCGGTTGATGACTATATTGTTGACCCTGTGTCCGAAAATGAGAAGGGAACCCTTTGCAGGGAACATCGTGATGCTTGCCCCGGCCATTTCGGCGATGCCCTGGCCCCAGATGCCTCCGGCGTTCACAGTGACGGGAGCATAGAACGTGTCCACATCCCCCGTGCGTTTGTTCCTGATTTTTACGCCCTTGACGGTGTTGCCTTCCTTGATGACCTCGATTACTTCGCTGTAGGTCAGCACTTTGGCTCCGTGGATTTTGGCGTCGGTCATATTGGCGGCCGTGAGTTTGAACGGGTCAACCGCGCCGTCCGGGACAATCACCGCGCCGATAAGGTCCGGGTTCACGGCAGGCTCCATCGCGATGGCCTCCTTCGGATCAATGACCTTCGCCTTGATTCCCGCCTTCGAGCAGGACTCGACGAATTTCGCCTGGTAGGCGAGGTCGTCCTCGGGAAGGGTGATGAAAAGGCCCTCGGTCTGCTCTACGCAGCCTTTTGCTATCCTGCGGAGAATCTTGTTCTCCTTGATGCACTCCGAGGCTGACTCAGTGTCGGTGACGGCATAGCGGGCGCCGCTGTGGAGAAGTCCGTGGTTGCGTCCGGTGGCTCCGGTGGCGATGTCGTTGCGCTCGACAAGGAGCACCTTCAGTCCGCGGAGAGAGCAGTCCCGGGCAGTTCCCGCACCCGTGGCGCCGCCTCCGATGATGATGACATCGAATTCGTTATGTTTATTTTTTTCCATCTAAGGTAATTGTTTTGCTTGTTTCACTGCTTCCTGCGGCTGACCTCCAATGGCTTTTGAACGCCTCATTTCAGATTTCAGCCAAGGCACACATAGTACAAAGTTAAGGATTTTGTAGTAAATTTGCGGCCTCGGCGGGGATTTTTCTTCGCTTTGAATGTAAATTTTAGCCAAACGGGCTCAGAGCGAAACTTCTGAAGAATAATTCGAAACCATCGGAAAATTATGACTGAATATCTCGAAACGGACGGAAAATATCCTTCCCTTTCCTCCTCGGATAAGGGCAAATTAAAGAAAATCAAGCATATAGCCTTTGATATGGACGGGACCATCTATATGGGTTCCACCCTGTTCCCGTTCACAATAGAAACTCTTCGACGCCTCAGGGAAAACGGCATAGGATATTCGTTTCTTACGAATAACCCCACGCGCTCGGTTGCGGATTACGTTTCGAAACTTTCCCGGATGGGCATCGAGGCAGGGGAGGAGAATGTCTATACGACTTCGCTTGCGGCAATAGACTGGATCCGTGCGAACCACCCGGGGGCAAAGCGGCTTTTCCTGCTCGGCACCCCGTCGATGGTCTCCCAGTTCGAGAAGGCGGGCTTTGTCTCCTGCGCCGACTCCCCGGACGACCGCCCGGATGTTCTCGTGGTGGCCTTCGACCCGACGCTTGAGTATTCAAGGCTCTGCAGGGCGGCCTGGTGGGCTTCCGAGGGTGTTCCCTACGTTGCGACTAACCCCGACCGCGTCTGCCCGACCGACCAGCGGACGGTTCTTGTGGACTGCGGCTCTCTCTGCGAGTGCATTTTTCACGCGACAGGGCGCCGTCCGGACATAACGCTCGGAAAGCCAGACCCGAATATGCTCCGGGGGATTATGTCCCGCCACGGCCTCAGTGCAGACGAAATCGTTATGACCGGCGACCGCATCTACACCGACACCGCGATGGCCCATAACGCCGGCGCCGTAGGTGTTCTGGTCCTTTCCGGCGAAACGACTCTTCAGACCGCACGCAAAGTTGACGCGGATGAAAAGGCCTGCCTAAGCGCAGGGGCGTCAGTGAGTGGCTCTCAGAATGGATCTGGGGCTGGCTCGCAGGATGCCTCCTTGGAGGACTCACAGAATGGCTCTGGGGCTGACTCGCAGAACGCGGCAAAGCGCACTCCGGAGTTCTACGCGCCCGATTTTGTCACCGAGAACATCTCCACTCTCTGCGACGCCCTCCTTCTCTCCAGAGCCTGAAAATCCGTATTTTGTGCACTTTGCACCCTCCAATTTTGCCAATTTTGTGCACTTTAGAGGGGTCAAAACTTCGCATTTTGTGCACTTTGCATCCTTCAATTTTGCTAATTTTGTGCACTTTACTATGCCGATTTTCCTGCATTTTGTGCACTTTGTGTCAAAATTTTTCCTAATTTTGTGCACTTTATAAAGCAAGCAGCACTTATGACAGACCTTTTGACCATACTTCTGGACCAGAAAGCGGAGCTGGAAAGGACTCCCGTAGACGAGAAAGTTTCACGCCCCGAAGAGGCGCAGATCAACCTTCGGAGCAATGTCGCACAGGTTGTAATCGGCGTGAGGCGAAGCGGTAAATCCACTACCTGCCAGAGAGTTATCCTTCGCTCAGGCGAGAAGTTCGGCTATGTAAACTTCGACGACGAGAGGCTCTCAGACCTCTCGGCCAAAGACCTTGACGAAGTTCTCAGCACTCTCTATCGCATTAATGGTGAGTTCAAAATCCTCTTCCTCGATGAAGCGCAGGATGTGAAGGGGTGGCATCTGTTCGTGAACAGAATGCTCCGCAGCGGGATGAAGGTGGTTCTCACCGGTTCAAATGCAAATCTTTTGAGCAGCGACCTCACGACCTACCTGACAGGCCGCTATAATGAAATTTCGCTTTATCCTTTTTCGTTTTCGGAGTTCTGCAGTGCGCGAAAGGTTGACACCGCGTCCGGGACCACTAAGGCGCAGGCTCTCAGACAGCGCTCTCTTGACGAGTATATGACCTGCGGGGGAATGCCTGAGGTCGTTCTCAACGGCGAGGGCAGGGGATATGTTATGTCCCTTCTCAACGCCATAATAACCAAGGATATAAAGAATCGCCATAAGATCCGTTACATAGAAACTCTCCGAGAGGTGGCGGACAACTTGCTGGACAAATACTGCCAGGAAATTTCCTACAACGACCTTTCAAAGGAATTTTCGCTCAATTCCGTCCATACTGCGAAAAAATATGTCTCCTACCTTGAGGAAGCCTTCCTGATTCGGGTAATCCACAAATATTCCTTCAAACCGGGCGAGAGGAAGGGCGGGAGCAAGGTTTATTCTGTCGATCTTTCGTTCGCGACTCTCCGCAAAGACACGCTCACCACGGAAAATCTTGGCTGGCGACTGGAAAATATTGTCCTGCTGGAACTTCTGCGCCGAATTGACCGACAGTATCAGGACATCTTCTATATGAAGAAAACGGGCCAGTTCGAAGTTGATTTTGTCGTGACGGAGCGTTCCCGTGCGGTTGATCTCATCCAGGTGGCACACCATATAGACGCTCCCGGAGGGAAACTCTACCGCCGTGAAGTCGGGGGACTTCTCAAAGGCGCGGCGCTTTCCCGATGCGACCGCCTGAAGCTTATAGTCCTCGAAGGCCGGAGGCAGACAATCACCGAAGACGGCCTCAATGTAGAAGTCATCCCCGCCGCCGAGTGGCTCTGCAACGGCGAAAAATATTATTAGAACTTTCGCTTGGCGGTAATTGAGGGTGTCTGTAATGGCGATTTGGAGAATTTGGCGGTAAAAGTTGGCGGTTTTGGCGGTAATTTGAAATTTTATTCTTAACTTTGTCGAAAAGTTAGGGATATGTATATGAAAAATGCTGAAATCGAGGACTTGCTTGGACGTCAGGAAGGACGTACTCTGGAATTCAAAAAGACTTTGCCTTCAAATTCCGACATAGCGAAGACTGCTGTTGCCTTTGCAAATGATGCGGGGGGCGACATTGTGATTGGCGTTGATGACAGGCGCAACATCGTAGGACTTCCGGAGGAGGATCTCCCGCGGATTGAGGAGCAAATCAGCAACCTGATTTATGACCGCTGCTATCCTTCCATACTTCCTGACATCTCATTCCTCTGCACTGGCAGCAAAAATGTCGTCAGAGTGGGGATTTATCGCGGAAGCACTCCGCCCTATTATCTGAAGGCTGAGGGAAAGGTCAAAGGAACCTATATCAGAGTCGGGTCAAACAACCGTCTTGCGGATGAAGAGGTCATTATGGAACTGGAACGCAGGCGCAGGAACATCTCGTTTGACGCTGAGATTGTTCTGGAAAAGACTGTTTCAGAGTTGGACTGTTCAGATTTTCGGAAAATCTATGCGGAGAAGACCGGGGAGGAACTGGATAGCGGGGCGCTTGAAAAACTTGAGCTTGTCCGGGAGGAAAGGGGAGAGAAATACCCCACGAATGCGCTTGTGCTGCTTTCCAACGATCAGTTGAAGGCTAAAATGTTTCCTAATGCAAAGATTGAGTGCGCACTTTTCAAAGGCCATAATCCCGACAACTTCATTGACCGCAAAACCATCGATGGGAGCATAGCCCTGCAGGCTGAGGAAGCTTTCTCCTTTGTTAAACGTCACATTAACGAAAGCGCTGAAGTTCAGGGGATTTACACGGTAACGCACTGGGAGTACCCTGTGAAGGCGATAAGGGAAATAATCCGTAACGCAGTGGTTCACAGGCAGTATTCTCTGCTGGGTAAGGATATAAAAATCGCGGTTTATGACGATATGGTGGAGATTACAAGCCCCGGGCTGGTCCCGCCGTCAATCGACTATTCGGCGATGGAAAGCCGTCAGTCCGATGCCCGGAACAAGACAATCGCCCCGGTGTTCAAGAAGCTCGGCATCATCGACCAGTGGGGCAATGGGCTGAAAATGGTCGCCGACGAGCTCAAAAAATATCCCGAAATTGAGTTCCGTTGGAGAGAGGTGGGCCTTTCGCTGCAAGTTCAGTTCGTGAAAAAGCCCCAGCCCAAAGCGGAGAGAGAGGCTCTGGACGAGTCCAATTTCGGACGATATGCCGGACAGTACTCCGGAGTGAAGAGTCGGCAGGGCAGCTATGCGACTGACCAGGACGAAGACGGGGGCCTCACAATCCGCCGCTGCGGCAAAGGCTACGGAATCTCCTACGGCGGCAGATATTACCCGGAGCCCTCAAGCGGCATCCTTTCAGAAGGCCCGCAGGAAACATTCCTGACGAGGAAAGTTCTTCAGAGTCTACTCGCTCTCATCGCCCAAAATCCCAGAATCACCATCCCGCAGCTTGCCGCAGAGGTGGGCCTGAGTCAACGCAGCTGCGAAAGGGCAATCGCGACTCTGAAGTCCGAAGGCAGTCTCGTCCGCCGCGGCACC
>CAYNDY010000047.1:0-12839 GCA_964396105.1 uncultured Muribaculaceae bacterium | reverse complement strand
ATGCGACTACCTACGGAGTTTTTGTCCAGATGATGACGGACGATGTGGAGTACACGGACCTGAGCGACAGGGTGGATGTGGAGAATCCGGTGGAGAGCACGAATCTGAGCGTTTACCGCAAGGTCTATCAGTGGGCCGACGAGATTGAGGATGACGAGGATTTCACCGACCGCCTCTACGGCTACCTCTACAGCCAGGCTCTTGTCGCCAACACGGTTCTCGACGCCGTTGACTCGGCCGAGGGGACGGACTCCGAAAAGGCCATTGTGCGCGGCCAGGCCTACTTCCACAGGGCTTTTGCCTACCTCTGCCTCGCAAACCTCTACGCCAAGCCCTACAACGAGGCTTCGGAAGACGACCCGTGCGTCCCTGTGAAACTCACCCCGACTCCCGGCACCGACACATACCCCCGCGCCACTATGAAGGAGGTTTGGAGCCTTATCCGCAGCGACATCGACGAGGGAATCGCGAACCTTGACGGGGCCGACATCCCGAACATCTACGAGATTTCGGTGAAGGCTCTGTACACCCTTGCAGTGAGGGCGGCCCTCTATATGGAGGACTTCGACGCGGTGATTTCCTACGGGGAGAAGCTCCTGGGCATCAACTCGAAACTCTTTGACATTACAGGGATTACGACTTCGGTGAACCATTCGCTCGCAACCCCGGGAGGCTCCGACGTTATGAACCTCATCTCGTCAGCAAATCCGGAAATCCTCTGGCTCTACGGCAAGAATGTCTGGCTGAAGAACATTCTCGGAGGCCTTGCGGACAACCATATCTACTACTACGCCATCTCCGACGAACTCCTCTCCACCTACGACGAGGACCTTCTCCCGGGCGAAAAGGATATGCGCAAGACCTACTATTTCTATGAGCCCAAGATTTTCAAGGGAATCGCGAGCCAGTGGTACAGCTACAATCTCTTCAAGTACGACGCCGAGGACGGCTACCACCGCTGCCAGGCTTTCCGCACCTCGGAGATTTACCTTTCCCTCGCGGAGGCCTGGGCAAGAAAAGCCTCCCCGAACTACTCCAAGGCCCTTGAATACCTCAACGAGGTACGTAGTCACCGAATCAGCGGCTACTCCTTCAGGTCGCTCTCCGATGTCGGGGGCGCAGAGGGGATAGTCGCATACATCTGGAAGGAGCGGCGCAGGGAGCTTTGCGGAGAGGAGTTCCACCGGTGGTTCGACCTTCGAAGAGAGGGTGAGCCCGAGATTCTGCACTCCTGGAAGGACGGCAAAACCTACCGACTCGAAAAGGGCGACGAGGCCTACATCCTCAACTTCCCCGCCGAGGAACGCGAGGCCTGCCCGGACAACTACAACCCGCGCCCGTATAGGGAGGCCATAAACTAGGGAGGAGAGAATTATGAAAAGTAAGATATTGATTTTTACTGCGTTGACAGTTTCTCTTCTTGCCGCAGGATGCTCGAAGCAGAAGGAATATGACTTCAGCTGGCTGGACGGCATCGCGGGAGAATGCCCTGAGGGGGTGAAGGATTTCAACGACCGCTACAAGGTCCTTCTCACCAATTCCATATCCTCGCAGACCTATTCCTTTGACGGGAGCTACACCCTTCAAACGGACTGGACCCCGGCAACCGACGCTCAGACCGAGGCGGTGGCGGATTTTCTCGAAAAGGAAATTTTCCCGCTTTTCCCCGAAGGGTTCATCGCGCAGTATATGCCTTCGACAATGTATGTTGCGGACAGTGTCCGTTTTGAGTGGACTTACGAGCTCAAGGACTACGACCCCGTCTCCGGCAAGGACATAAGCAGGACAGTTGAAAATGTCCGGAATCTGTGCGGTGAAGTGGGCGGAAAGCAGATTACCTTCTCGGCGAGCGCGCTCGAAAACCGGGACAGGGACTCGCTGCGCTACGAGTGGACTTCGCTCATAATCGAGAGGATGATGTCCAACACCACTTACTGGAGCGAGCCGACGGATTTCACCCAGCCATCGGAGGACAGGATGTACGAGTACTACCAGATGAGCTATTTCAAGTTCTACCAGACTTCGCTGGGCAAGAAGGGAACGACTTTCGGCGAGCCGATGACCCCCTACCCCGACCGGTTCAACCTCTATTACTATTGCGGAGCTTTCCGTCCGTGCCGCTACGGCTACCATCTCCACTACTATTATTCGGCGGAGTTCGCGCACGCGGGGGCCTACGGAGACGAGGCCACGGAGGGGTTTGTCTATTACATTATGACTTATCAGCAGAATTTCGGGGATATGCTCGCGCTGCTTCTGTGCAAGAGTTCTTCGGAAATCGAGGATATGATCCAGAGGGCCGCCAAACAGACGACCGAGAAGGAGACCAGCGTCTATAATTCCGACGGAACGAAGACAACGACGACCGAGACGATTACAGTGGGAAGGGAGATTTTCGACACTAAGATTGCGGCCGTCAAGGCCTATATGAAGAAGAATTTTGACTGGGAGATAAAGTGAGATATTCCCGCGAGAGGAGCACCGGAACAGACGTAATACTCAAGAGAGTGCCTCCTCATAACAGATTGAAACAAATATAACACATTCATACACAATGAAAACAAACAAAATGATTTTATGCGCTCTGGCTGCCGCGGCAGCAGTTTGCGCAACCTCCTGCGGCAAGAAAACCGTCATTTGCGGCACCTGGGAGGGCGGAGCGGGCGACACGCTCGTTGTCTGCGAAAAGGCGAAGGACGCCGGGGACTCTATTTTCGTAGCCGCCGCGCCGGTTGCCTCCGACGGAACATTCTCCGTCAGCATCAGGCAGGACTACCCGAGAAGACTCACTCTCTGCTACGCGGGCAAGGAAAAGAACATTTTCGCAGGCTCCGACTCAGTGAAGGTCACCATAACCCCGAAAGAAGGCACCGACAGGAAGGGCAATGCATATTCTTCCTTCAACTGCACGGTTGAGGGGGGACGCGACCAGAAGATTCTCGAGGACGGGGAGGATTTCAATTTCAGCAACGCCTTCATCCAGCTCGGAACTATGATTATGGCGTCCAAGCTCGCCGATATGACCGACCAGAAGCAGATCGACTCAGTGAGCCGCGGCATCGTGATGATGAAAGAGGCCTACGACTCCATAATCGGAGTCTATCTCGACACCACCCGCAACTCCGTCGCTGTCACCTACTTCTTCGAGGATTTCCTCCTGAAGAACCGTCCGTTCGAGTATGTGCAGAAGCGCTACGCCGACCTCGACCCGGCGGTGAAGGCTTCCGCGCAGGGAATTAAAATCGGTCAGGAAATCGAGAGGGCGTCGCATTTCAGCGTGGGAGGCACTCCGGAGGATTTCACTCTTCCTGACCCTGAGGGCAAGAATATTTCTCTGAGCTCACTTCGCGGCCACTATGTAATCATAGATTTCTGGGCGTCCTGGTGCGGTCCGTGCCTTGCCGAGGCGCCGAACGTGAAGGCAATCTACGAGAAGCACCACAAGGACGGGCTCGAAATCCTGGGAGTTTCGCTGGACGAGGAGAAATCCCGCGACAAATGGGTTGAGGCCATCAAGAAGAACGGGCTGAACTGGCATCAGGTGAGCTCTCTCAAGGGCTGGGACTGCCCGGTTGCGAAGTCCTTCAATGTGACGGGCATTCCGCGTATGTTCATCCTCGACCCGGAGGGAAAAATCATCGCGCAGGATCTTCGCGGAGAGGAGCTCGCGGCAAAGATTGACGAGATCTACGCAAAATAGACTCGGGGCACATCCGCGGATATGGGCGCACACCCGGATATGGGCGCGCCCTCGGATATAGATTCAGAATACATCTTAAATCATTTATTATCAACTAATTAAATTATCAAAATTATGAAAAAGTACATTTTGATGGCAGCCGCTGTTCTTGCTATGGCTGTATCCTGCAACAAGGCCAACACCGATGAGCCTGCAGCAAAGAAGTCAATCGACGACATCGTTCTCGCCGACGGCAAAATCTCCTACAGCGTAAACATTGAGGCTCCGAACGGGTATGAGACCGCAGTCATTTCAAAGTCTGAGGTTGAGACAGCCAACACTATGATGGGAGAGGTGTCTACCGTCGAATATTGGATCTGCAATGCAATGTACAACACCAAGTCAACCTTGAAAGATGCAAAGGTTGAGAAAACAAAGACAGATACCTTTATGTATATGTTCGGAGGCAATGAGATCAAGGCAGACGAGACCTACTACATCGCAGTTGCTGCGCTGGACGAGAACGGCGAGTTCAAGAACGAGAACGCCATCATCGTCACCTACCCTGAAGCAAAATAGTTTCAGCCCGCTATACGCAAAAACAGAACAGGCTGGCCGCGGTGCGGTCAGCCTGTTTTCGTTTATTGCTGCAACCCCTCGATCGGAGTTTTTGTGGCGTTTTGATCGGAGTTTTTGCGACAGGACGGCGCGCTACTCGGGGCGGAAAGGTTGTCTTCCGCTGATGGAGCGGCCGAGGGTGAGGGAGTCGGCGTATTCGAGGTCGTCTCCGAAGCCGAGGCCCCTTGCGAGCGAAGTCACCTTCACGCCGAACGGGGAAATCTGGCGGTAGATGTAGAACGAGGTGGTTTCACCCTCCACGTCGCCGCTCAGCGCGAGGATTACCTCCAGCGGGCCTTCTTCAAGCATCCCTGAAGGAAGACCGGACGCGCCATCCGGCTTCCCTTCTGTGCGGGCGGAAACCCTCTCGACGAGTTCGCGGATGGTAAGATCCGACGGGCCCACACCGTTAATCGGGGAGATGACCCCGCCGAGAACGTGATAGAGGCCGTGATACTGCCCCGTTGCCTCGATGCTCATAACGTCCCGGACCGACTGCACGACGCAGATCTGAGCCCTGTTGCGGGTTCGGTCCGAGCAGATTGAGCAGACCTCCGAGTCCGAAATCATCCGGCACTCCCTGCAATACTTCACATTATCCCTCAGCGCCGCAATCGACTCCGTGAAATGGTGCACGTTCTCCTGCGGCTGTTTCAGCAGATACAGCGCAAGACGAAGGGCACTCCTCCGGCCGATTCCCGGAAGAGTGCCTATCGCCTCGACTGCATTCTCAAGCAGTTTTGAAGGATAATTCTCCTGCATAAACCAGTTGTTCAATATAATGGCAAATTGAATTTGCCCCTATTTGCAGGACATTGCAGCGATAGCAATGCTGTTGAGCTTCGTGTCGATGCTGTCGCCGCGGCTTGAAAGCACGCAAGGCACCTTCGCACCCACAGCCATACCGGCCTGCTTTACGCCAACAGCGAGCTTGGAGTTGGTCTTGTAGAAGACATTCGCAGACTCGATGTTAGGGAAGAGGAGGCAGTCGGCGTCGCCGGCAACCGGGCTCTTGAGACCCTTGATCTGAACGGACTCCATATCGATGGCGACATCGAGCGCAAGCGGACCGTCAGCGACGCATCCCTTGATTTCACCCCTCTCGACCTTCTTCGCAAGGACAGCGGCCTCGACGCAGGCAGGCATACCCTCGAGCATCTGCTCGGTGGCGGCGATAATCGCAACCTTAGGGGTCTGGATGCCCATTGAATGAGCCGTATTCACAAGGAATCCGAGCATAGCCTTCTTCTGCTTCAGGTCCGGAGCAGGGATTACGGCCATATCGCTGAGGAAGATAAGCTTGTGATAGTTAGGGTTTTCGAGCACCGCAACGTGGGTAAGGACAGCCTTCGGAGGAAGGATGCCGGTCTCCTTGTTGAGGATGGCGCGAAGATATTTATCCGTTGAGCAGAGGCCCTTCATAAGGAAGTCGCCTGCGCCCTCGTTAATCATTGCAACTGCCTGAGCGATGGCTTTAGCCTCCACAGGGTTGTTGATGACGGTGAATTTGCCCTTGTCGATGCCGTCTTTTTCGCAAACGGCCTTGATGAGGTTCTCATCACCCACGAGAGTTGCCTCGATGAGTCCGAGGTCCACTGCCTTTGAAGCGGCGGCGATGGTGTGCTCGTCAACTCCCCAGGCCACAATCATTCTTTTCTTGGCGCCGCGTGAAGCGAGTTCGCCGAAGATGTCATTGAAACTTGTGAACATATCTGTTAAAATTTTTAAAATAAACAACTTTGGGCAAATTAGGCTAAAATGGATGGAGCGTAACGCAGCCATCCGCCATTTTAGTCAATTTGCGAAACTATGTGCATTGTGTCTCGCGCGATCATCAGCTCCTCGTTGGTTGCGATGACAGCGACCTTCACCTTCGAATCCGGCAGCGAAATCATCATCTCGTCGGCCTTCTCCCCGGCATTGGCATCGTAGTCGAACTTCAGCCCCATATAGGTCAGGTTCTCGCAAACCCTGCGGCGAAGACGGACATTGTTCTCGCCGATTCCGCCGGTGAAGACGATAAGGTCCACGCCGTTCATAGCAGCGGCATACGCGCCGATGAGTTTGGTGATGTCGTAGGTGAGCTTCTTGAGCGTAAGTTTTGCCCTGCGGTCTCCCGCCTCGGCAGCGGCGTTGAGGTCGCGTGCGTCGGAAGATATGCCTGAAAGGCCCTGGAAGCCGGACTGCTTGTTAAGAACCTTGCTCATCTGGGCAGGGGTGAGATTCTCCTTCTCCTCGATGTAGGTCACGATGTCCGGGTCAATGTTTCCGCAGCGGGTTCCCATAATCATACCCTCAAGCGGAGTGAAGCCCATAGAGGTGTCCACAGACTTTCCGTTCTCCACGGCGGTCACTGAACTTCCGTTTCCGAGGTGGCAGGTGATGATTTTGCTGTTCCCCAGGTCCACTCCCGCGAACTCGGCTCCCTTCGCGCTCACATACTTGTGGCTCGTGCCGTGGAAACCGTAGCGGCGGATGCGGTATTTCTCGTAATACTCGTATGGAAGAGCGTACATATAGGCGTAGGCAGGCATAGTCTGATGGAAAGCCGTGTCAAAAACAGCCACCTGAGGGACCGTCGGAAGAGCCTTTGTGACGGCGTCAATTCCAAGAAGGTTTGCCGGGTTGTGAAGCGGGGCAATCTCGCAGCAGCTGCGGATCTGCTCCACCACCTTGTCGGTCACGAGAGCGCTGCAGAAGAACTCCTCTCCGCCGTGCACCACCCTGTGGCCCACTGCCTCGATGTCCTCGAGAGACTCCAGTACGCCGTACTCCTTGTCCAGAAGAGCGTCCAGCACAGCCTTGATTCCCACTGTGTGGTCCGCGATAGGCATTTCCCTGACGAGTTTCTCCTTTCCCGGAGCCTGATGTTTGAGGCAACCCATCTCAAGTCCGATGCGCTCCACAAGACCTTTCGCGAGAAGATCGTAAGCGTCGTCGCCCTTCATATCCAGCAGCTGATACTTGAGCGAAGAGCTGCCGCAATTAAGCACTAAGATAATCATAAAACTTTATGTTAAATTATTATATATCAATCAGTTGAGCATACAGCCCAAAATAACCGCACAAAGTTACGAAAAATAATGCGAAAAAAGTTGATGCAGTAAAATATAGCAGATTCCCGTCTTCATTCTGAGAAACTTTCCTAACTTTGCGCTGTGGACCCGGGATTCTTTTGTCGTCGCTTATGCCGAAACTCAGAAGAATCGAATGCGCCGTGCTCCCATTTGGCGCAGGAGTCGCCGCCTTTTCTCTCGTCCCCGTCCTCTTCCCGGGCGGAAATTTCTTTGGATTCAGGCCCCCTGGTGGGGGAAATATGCTCCTCGGAGCCGCTGCTGCGGGCATTCTGGCGGGCCTTGCCCTATTGCGGACCCTTTGGAGCGCCCGAAGTTCTGTAGGGGCCTGTGCGCTTCGCGCCCAGCTCTTCGCGGCTCTGTTTTTTGCCGGCGCGCTCTGCGCCGCCCGCTCCTCCCTCACCGCCCTCACGGGCGGCGGCCACCCCATCACGATGGGCGCCGCAGGAGAGGCTCTCTCCGCCCTCGGCGGGAGGTTCAAAGCCCTTTTGGAGAGCCTCCCGCTAAAAAGCGGAGAGGACAACGCCCTGCTGGAGGCACTTCTGCTTGGAGACCGCAGCGCCCTCTCTCCCCGGACAATCTCGGCTTTTAGGGAAAGCGGAGCCTCCCACATCCTCGCCCTCTCGGGATTGCACCTCGGAGTCATCTACGGGGTGGTGGTGCGACTCGGACGCGTTCTTGGCAACAGCATCGCCTCCGGCAAACTCAGAGCCGCCCTCACCATCCTCACAACGGGCGCCTACACGGTGATGACCGGCGCCGGGCCCTCAATCAGCCGCGCCTTCCTCTTCATTCTCGTGCGGGAAACGGGGGTTCTGCTCGGCAGGCGAACCGACCTTCGGACCACTCTCGCAGGAAGTTTCATCCTTCAGCTCTGCATAGACGCGAAGGCGCTCGGGGAAATCAGCTTCCAACTTTCCTATCTCGCCCTCGCCGGCATAGCCTACATCTTTCCCTTTTTAAGAGACCTCTACCCGCAGGGGACAAAAAAAGAGGACTCCACGGAGTCCCCCAAGAAGGCAAGCTCAAAGAGCACCATCCTGAAAAAACTCCACAAAGTCATCCCCGATAGTCTACATCTCCCCCGCCCGCTCCGATTCATCTGGAACAGCGCCGCCCTCTCCATTGCCTGCCAGATAACCACGGGCCCTCTCGCCTGGCACTGCTTCGGCACCTTCCCGGAGTATTTTCTCCTCACAAACCTAATCGCCATCCCCCTCACGGGCCTCCTCATCCCAGCCGCCCTTCTCTGCGCCGCCCTCTCCGCCATAGGCCTTTGCCCCGCGCTCGTCGCAGACGCCGTAAGCGCCCTCAGCGCCACCCTACGCGGCAGCCTCGAAGTCATCGCCGGAATCTGAGCACCGCCCTACCGCAAAAACTCCGACCGAAATGCCACAAAAACTCCGACCGAAATGCCGCAAACTTTGCCCGCCCGATTGCGTTTTATTATTTTCCTCGCTACCTTTACCGAATGAAAAAGATTGTATTGATACTTTTCGCAGCCCTGACGCTTTTTAGCACGGGATGCACTCAGGCGCGGCAAAGCGGCCCCGCCCTCAGAACCGGGGATCTTGTTTTCGTGCAGATTCCCTCGGGATATGACCTTGAGGAAGACTCTATGGCAGACGCAATCGGCGCCTCAACCTCGGGGGGAGACTCTCTTATGACCATTCACGTGGCCATTCTTGAAGTTCAGGGGGATTCCCTCTGGATTATCGACGCCACCCTCCGGCACGGAGTGGACCGGCATCCGCTCGACACGATGCTCTGCGATTTCACGCTCAAGGACGGCTCTCTGCCGAAATTCGTCGTCAAGAGGCCTCTTCTTAGCGAAGAGGGGGCCCGCCGGGATGTGGAGAATGCCAAGAAGTTCATAGGACAGCCCTACGATGTCCATTTCCTTCCCGACAACGGCGCCATGTACTGCAGCGAGCTCGTCCAGTGTTCCTATCTGAAGGAAGACGGGACCCACCTGTTCGAGCAGTACCCGATGAATTTCCTTGACTCCGACGGCAAAATGCCAGTCTACTGGACCGAACTTTTCGCCCTCCTCGGAGAGAAAGTCCCCCAGGGCGTTATGGGTACCAACCCCCAGCGGATGTTCCTCTCCCCTTCGCTATCATTTGTCCGTGAGGGCTTCTGAAAATTCAAAAGTATATTTATAAAGATTTTGCAATTTTATGTAAGTATACTTACAAATAAATGCCTATATTTGCAAAGTTTACCGTGTTTGCCTGGCAAATTTATAGAATATGGACAAGCAGCTTATCAAAAGAATTATTTTGGAAAATCAGGAGACGATTCCGTCGTACTCTTTGGTTCATAGGGAGATGAACTTCGGGAAGGACACAAACTATGTCCTTGTTGGAATCCGCAGAGCAGGTAAATCCTATCTTCTCTATCAAGACATTCAGTCCCGTCTCGCTAAAAAATTGAACGGTGCGGAGGATATTCTTTATTTCAACTTTGAAGACGAACGCCTTGATTTCTCCAATGCCTCCGAGCTCGGGATTGTCACCGATTCCTACAGCGAGCTCTATCCTGACAGAAAACCGATAGTGTATCTGGATGAGATCCAGAACATAGACGGATGGGAAAAGTTTGCCAGAAGGCTTGCCGACGGGGGCTACAGGGTAATGATAACGGGAAGCAACTCAAAGATGCTCAGTTCTGAGATCGCAGGTAAACTCGGCGGGAGATATATTCCGCGCGATGTATTTCCGTTTTCTTTCGCCGAGTACTTGACCTGGTGTTCGGTGCCCCTGAAAGAAAACTGGGAGTATAGCCCGGAGACCTGTGCGCGAATTTCCAAGGCTTTCGACACATATTTTTACGACGGAGGCATCGCAGAGGTCTACAAAAATCCGGACAAGCGCGAATATTTCAACTCTTTGTACCAGAAAATTCTACTCGGGGACATTGTTCAAAGGTACGGGGTACGCAATCCCAGAGTCCTCCGCCTTCTTGCCAAGAAACTGTCTGACAGTGTAATGCAGCCATCTTCGCTGTCCCGGCTGCAACATATAGTAAAATCTAGCGGAGATTCCATCAGCCTTCCGGTCTTGAAGGATTATCTGGGCTATCTGGAGGAGTCCTACCTTTTCTTCTCCATTCCAAACCTGTCTTCGCCTCTGACCGAGAGGGCTACGCTCCAAAAGCGTTATCTTGCCGACCAGGGCCTGCTCGGGCTGTTCCTCTTTCAAGGCGAGACCAAACTTCTGGAAAATATAGTCGCCATAGAGATGAACCGCCGTTTCCATAACACAGAAGAGGAAACATTGCTCTACTATTACAACCGGAATATGGAGGTGGATTTTGTCGTTCCAAGCGCCCTTCTTGCTGTTCAGGTCTGCTATAATCTGGATGACCCTGCCACAAAAGAGCGCGAAGTCTCTGCCCTACGGCGCTTTCTCCAGGCTCATCCCGATTACCGTTCCTGCATAGTCACCCGCGACAGCGAGGAGCGCATTGAAGCCGAAGGCACTACAATAGAAGCAGTCCCAGTCTGGAAATGGTTGCTTAAGCGCTGAGGCTGCCCAGTCTTCGCTACGTCTGCGCAACCGCCCAGCCATCGAGTTTGCGACCATAAATTGAAAATCTTGGGAATTATATATTGAAAATCTTGGGAATTTAGGAATTCATTGACTTTGCGTTTTCTAAAATAACTGAATTATAACACTTTTCTTAAACCGTATGAACACCAAATCATTGATTCTTCTGCCGCTCGCGGCCCTTTGCGCAATTTCACTTGACGCCGCAACGGCTCCGGAGCCGCAGCCTGCGCCGCAGATTATAAATGTCGCCGCACGCGAGACCTTCTCGCTTGACGGAGCCTGGAAAACCATCGTGGACCCGTACGAAACGGGGTACTACAACTACCGGATGGTGCCGCTCTCTTCAAAGGATTCCTATTTTGCGGACAAGGATTTCTATGCTGACAAGACCAAGCTCGTGGAGTATAATTTCGATACGGACAGGACCCTTCAGGTGCCTGGCGACTGGAACACCCAGCGGGACGACCTCTACTACTACGAGGGCACCGTCTGGTACCGCAACCGCTTCCCTTACACCCCTAAGGAGGGCAAGAGGACTTTCGTCTATTTCGGCGCGGCTAACTACCAGACCGTGGTCGGGCTCAACGGCAAGAAAATCGGACGCCACACCGGCGGATTCACCCCGTTCAACTTCGAGGTGACGGGAAAACTCGTCGACGGCGAGAACTCGCTTGTCGTGAAGGTGGACAACAAGCGCCACAGGGAGGATGTCCCTACAATCAACTCCGACTGGTGGAACTACGGCGGACTGACCCGCAGCGTCCATATCGTGGAGACCCCGATGACCTTCATCCGCGATTACTCCCTTCAGCTCAAGAAGGGCTCGTTCAAGGAGGCCGAGGGCTGGATCCAGCTGGACGGAGAGGCTGCGGAGCAGACCGTCACCGTTGAAATCCCGGAGCTCAAGGTGAAGCAGACCGTGCGCACGGACTACAACGGATATGCCGCTTTCTCCTTCAAATTCTCCCCTAAACTCTGGTGCCCGGAGAATCCGAAGCTCTACGATGTGAAGTTTGTCGCAGAGACTGATTCCGTTTCCGACCGCATAGGCTTCAGGACCATTTCCACCCAGGGGACGGACATACTTCTCAACGGCAAGAAGATTTTCTGCCGCGGAGTGTCCATCCACGAGGAGATGCCTTACGGCAAGAGCGGACGCGCCTTCTCGGAGGACCACGCGCGGGTGCTGCTAGGCTGGGCTAAGGAGATGGGCTGCAATTTCGTCCGACTTGCGCACTACCCGCACAACGAGAATATGGTGCGCGTGGCAGAGGAGATGGGCCTTATGGTCTGGTCCGAGATCCCTGTCTACTGGACCATCCAGTGGGAGAACCCGGAGACTTACGCAAACGCAGAGGCGCAGCTCTGCGATATGATCACCCGCGACAAAAACCGCGCGTGCATCGTCATCTGGTCGGTTGCGAACGAGACTCCGCACGGAGACGCAAGGCTGAAGTTCCTCGGCAACCTCATCGCGAAGGCGCGGGAACTGGATTCAACGCGGCTTGTGAGCGCGGCGATGGAGAAAACCAATCTCGGTAACGATGTGCTTACCGTGAAGGACGGCCTGGCGGACCTTGTGGACCTTATAAGTTTCAACCAGTATGTCGGATGGTACGACGGCTCCTCGGAGAAATGCGACAGGGTTCAGTGGACATTCGACATCAAGAAGCCGGTTTTCATCTCCGAGTTCGGAGGCGGAGCGGTCTATGGCCGCCACGGCGATGTGAGCGAGAGGTTTACTGAGGAATATATGGAAGATCTCTATCGAAGGAACATAGGTATGTTCGAGAGGATTCCGGGACTTTCCGGCACTACACCGTGGGTGCTGAAGGACTTCCGCAGCCCGAAACGCGCTCTGGTGGGCATCCAGGACGACTTCAACCGCAAGGGACTCGTTTCCGACCAGGGCGG
>CAYNDY010000046.1:0-13184 GCA_964396105.1 uncultured Muribaculaceae bacterium | reverse complement strand
CTGTTTCTTTCAAAGAGGTGAATTGGAAAGGGAAAGCTAAGGAAACGCCTATGCCCCAGAGGTTAGATACCCCCCCCCGTCAGGCGTTGTAACACAGTGATATTAAGGTTATTAGCTTTCATTTTTGCTAAGTTTTCCTTTTCAGAGAAAACAAAAATACGCATTTTTTCGTAACCCTCAAAACTGGGAACTATCAAAAACGGTTGAGTTTTCCACTTGAGGGCAAAAACGCGAAGAAGACTGCTGCCTATGCCTCTTTTTTCTTGCTGAAGGAGACTATTATTACCCCGGCGAAAACGGCGGCTGCACTGACCACCTTCTGCCAGGAGAGTGTGTCCATTCCCACGCAGATGCTGAGGGCTATCGCGAGGAGGGGCTGGAGGTAGTTGTACATACTCACGAGGGTCGGGCGGATGTTTTTCTGGCCTATCGGGATGAGGAAATAGGAGATGAAGGTGGCGCAGAAAATGAGGAAGAAGAGGTCGAAGCCGGCCCTTCCCTTAAGAAGCGTCCAGTCCACATCGCACACGAGTTCCTTCGCCGAGAACGGCAGGGCCATCAGGAAGGCGAAAAGGAAAATCCATTTCATAAAGGTCACCACCGAGTATTTCTGGATGAGCGGGCGGAAAATTCCAAGATACAGTGCGAAACTCAGTCCGTTTCCTATCATAAGAAGCACTCCCCAGAGCGAGTTTGTCTGGGCTCCGGAAGCGTTGCCCTGGGAACTGTTGAGAACCAGACAGACTATGCCGATGAAACTCAGGGCCACTCCGCCCGCCTTCTTCCAGGTAATCGGCTCCTTTACGGCCACGGCGGCGATGAACATTGTGTAAATCGGCGTGAGGGCGCTCAGAATGGAACTTGTCATCGGGGTAATCTGCGGGATGGCCGCAAGGAAAGTGAGCTGGGTGAGGAAAAATCCGAGAAAGGACGCGGCGAGAATCTTCGGATAGTCACGTCTTTCCACCTTCTCCTTCGGGGTGAAAAGCGATATTATCCAGAAAAGCGCCCCGGCTCCCAGAGCCCGCAGGGTGAATGTTGCAATCGGCGAAAGGGCGTGGCTCGTGGTCAGGTCCTTGCAGGTCACGACGTTTATTCCAAATATGGCGTAGGCCACAAAACAGCTGAGGTGGCCGATAAGTTCATTGTTCTTCTTCATAAAATATTATATCACAACACCGCAGACCGCGCATATTTCAGCGTTCCCACTTGTCTTCTTCCCAGTCAGGAGAAACATACTCACCCTCGTGGTCGATTGTGAACGCGAGGTAGGTAATCGGCAGCCCCTGCGCAAGATAGTTCTGCTCATAGTGGGTCTGCACCTCGAAAAGCGCCTTCACTGCGTCAGGGCCTGAGACCGATGCGAGAGGGCTCTGTTGGAGCCTTTCACGGTCCGCCCCGTAGATGTCCGTTGACTCGGCGAGAATCTTCAAGCCGTTTTGCTGCGCCGCGGCAAGGGAATATGCGTGGAGATAGCCGCTGTCGGTTTTAAGGTGCACGATGCCCCCAGGGCGCAGAAAACTGCGGTAACGGCTCAGGAATCTCGGGGAAGTCAGCCTCTGCTTTTCCCTTCCTATCTGCGGGTCGGCGAAGGTAATCCAGACTTCGGAAACCTCGTCGGCTGCAAAAAGCGAGGGGATGAACTCCACCCTGGTGCGCAGGAACGCCACGTTCGGGAGATGATTCTCCTCGGCGTATTTCGCTCCCTTCCAGAGCCTTGCCCCCTTGATGTCAACGCCGATGTAGTTGATGTCAGGATTGCGAAGGGCAAGGTCTATAGTGTATTCGCCCTTTCCGCAACCGAGCTCCAGAACGATGGGGTTGGAATTATGGAAGAAATCCTCTCTCCAGCGGCCCTTGAGCGGGTGGTCCTTGAGCGCACCGCCCCCGACAGCCCTGTCCAGAACCTCGTCGGAAGCGGGCTGGACGAGGCATTTGAAGGTTGCGTTTTCCTTAAACTTCCGGAGTTTGTCCTTGCCCATTGTTGCCTGAGTTGTTATTGTTGTTGTCCCGACGGTCACGGCGGTCTCTGCCCCTGTCACGACGGTTTCTGTTGTTCCTGTTTTCAGTATTCCTGTTTTCTGAGGTTCCGTTCTCAGAGTTTCCGCCCTGAGGCTGACCCTCCTGACGCGGCCCTCGTTCATCACGGCGTCCGTCTCGGCGGGCGCCGCCCCTGTTTTTCTTCTTGCGGCGGCGAGCCTCGTCGAAACGGGTTATGCTGTCGTCGCCCACCGCGGAAACGAACTCCGGTGCATTTGAAGGCTCCGGCTCGGTTTTCAGCGACTCAGGCTTTTCGCCCGCGCGGTTCATCGCCTGAATCTCCTTCACCTCGATTGCCGAGAGCGGGAACATATTGGCCTGGGAAGTCTTGTCGTAGGAGAAATACATCACCTCGCGCAGGATGTCGGTCTTCATAAGGTATGCAAGACCGTCCTGGAACTCCAGAGGATTCGCGACCTTAGGGATGCGGGACTGGGCGTCGAGGTAGGACGCGGTCTCGTAGTTGAGGCAGCACTTGAGCTTGCCGCACTGCCCGGCGAGTTTCTGCGGGTTGAGCGACAGATCCTGAGTCCTTGCGGCAGAGGTGGAGATGGACTGGAAGGTGGAGATGTAGTTGGAGCAGCACAGTTCGCGCCCGCAGATGCCAAGTCCTCCGATGAGTCCTGCCTCCTGCCTTGCTCCGATCTGCTTCATCTCGATGCGGATGTGGAACTCGTCGGCAAAAACCTTGATGAGCTGGCGGAAGTCCACGCGGCCGTCAGCAATGTAGTAGAAGATGGCCTTGGTGCCGTCACCCTGGAACTCCACGTCGCCGATTTTCATTTCAAGGGAGAGTTCGGCGGCAATCTGGCGGGCGCGGATCATCGTCTGCTGCTCGCGGGAGATGGCTTCCTGCCATTTTTCGATGTCGTAGGTCTTGGCCTTGCGGTAGATTTTCTTAAGCGGCGGAACTGCCGTCGGGTCCACTTTGCGGCAGGCCATCTGCCTTGCCACAATGGCCCCTTCGAGAGTCACAATTCCCACATCGTGCCCTGTGGTTGCCTCCACGACCACAATGTCACCGCTTTTTATGCTCTGTCCCGAGGCATTCTGATAGATGCCCTTTCGGGTGTTCTTGAAACGGACTTCAAAATAGTCCTTGTACTGCTCCTGAGCCACTCCCGGAAGCCAGTCATAGACCTCCATCTTGCAGCAGCCCGGACGGTAGTTGCACTGGAGTTCGCCCTCGTCGGTGCGGAGGGTGGTGCAGCCCCTTGAGCAGTCAAATTTCTTTGATTCGTTGTTATCCATATATTCTCAAGTCTTTAATTAAGAGCCGTCCGTAAGACTTGGCCGGAGCGGCTCAGCTGGTTCATAGCCCCAATAGGCTACTTTATAGAGACAAAAATCCTGTCCACGAGGTCGCAGAACAGCATTTTCGAGTTAACGTTACGGTCGAGAAGCGCTGCCGTACGGTCCAGCGCCCCTTCGATTTTAATGCAGGCGGCGCTGCCAAACCTTTTTGCGGCGCTCTCCAGAAATTCCCTCTCCTCGTCCCGTACTCCGCCTAGGTCTCCCATCTCCTTTGAAAGAAGGAATATCTTCCTGAGATTCAATGAGATGTATTCGCAAAACGCTTTCTGTTTTTCGCGTGAAGGGAGCGCAGCGGCCGCCTCCCCTGCCTCAAGGGCGGAAAGAAGATTGCGGCTCATTACTGCCGAAAAGAGGTCGAAAAAGAGGCCGGAAAACTCCGAATCCGAGGCTGCGGAAGCATCGGAATGAACCTTAGAAGCCTCCTCCGGGCTGAGCGGCATCACCCTCATACTCTGGCAACGGGAGAACACCGTCTGCATCATCTTTTCCGGAGCGTGGGTGACGAAAATGAAAATTGTCCTCTCCGGCGGTTCCTCGATGAGTTTGAGGAGCTTGTTCGCCGCCGTCTGGTTCATTTTTTCCGGAAGGTAGCAAAGGACAGCCTTGAAGCCGTCAGTGACAGCAGAAAGGGACATCTGAGCGATTATGGCCTTAGCCTCCCCGAGGGCGATTTCGCCCTTTTTACCCTCGATGCCGAGAGCCTCCTGAAGGTCCTCCTCCAGGAAATATGGTTTCTCAAGCACCAGCTGACGCCAAAGCGGAAGGAAGTCCTCTGAAACGGGTTTGTCCGAGCTGACTTTGGAGCTTTTGTTCACCGGAAAGACGAAGTGTACATCCGGGTGGATGAGTTTGGAAATCTGACGGCAGGAAGGACACTCGCCGCAGGAGTCTCCCCCCGAGCGGTGGGTGCAGTTAAGGTATTGCAGCCAGGCGAGGGCAATCTCCACGGCGCCGCACCCGTCGTTCTCATAGAGGAGCACGGCGTGCGGAACTCTGCCGCTGTCGGCCATCTGCACGAGAGTGGAGCAGAGCGTCTTGTTGCCTATAATCTGACTGAACTGCATACTGTAACTTGTCGTTAGTTTTCTTCTACTGTTAAAGGTCCATAAGGTTCAAGGCCCGATTTACACAACCCTCTGGGCCGTAAAGCGTGCAAGAGCCTCCAGAAGCTCGCGGTCGCGGGAGGGAGAAAGAGGCGAAAGCGCCTCCACAGCCTTTCCCACGAAGGCCTCGAGGTATTTCACGGAGTACTCTATGCCCCGGTTGTCCACCACAAGGCGAAGGATTTCGTCGCGGTTGGAAGGCCGCTCCACCACGCCCTTAATCAGCGAACGGAGGTAGCTCTCCTTTGCGGGGGCATTCGCCATAGCCCCGAGCAGCGGAAGGGTTATTTTCTGCTCCGCGATGTCCACCCCGAGAGGCTTTCCGACGGAGGAAGTGCCGCAGTAGTCGAGGATGTCGTCCTTGATCTGGAAGGCATAGCCGAGATAGACGGCATAATTTCTCACGGACTCGACAATCTCCTCCCTGGCATTCACCGCAAGGGCGGAAGACACGGCTGCGGCCTCGAAAAGCGACGCGGTCTTGCTGTAGATGATTCGGAGATAGTCCTCGTAGGTGGTGTCCGCGGTCTGCGCCTTCTGAAGCTGGAGCATTTCGCCCTCTGCAAGAAGGCTTAGCGTGCGGGAGAAAAGTCTCACCACTCTTTCGTCACACTTCTGGGAGCCCTCCTCTCCGAGAATGAGCCCGATTGCCTTCACAAGCCAGAAATCCCCGACGAGCACCGATGAAGACGGGCCCAGAATAGAGCGGACAGTGGGTTTTCCGCGCCGGAAATCGCTGTCATCGGCAACGTCGTCGTGAAGAAGGGTCGCGTTGTGGAGTAGCTCCGCTGCGGCGGCATAACGCCTTGCGATGTCCATCGGGGATTTCTCCCCGCCCGGCCCGGGCTCAGAGGCCCCGGAAGGCTCTCCGTTCTTCAAAGCATCCGAATACTCAGAGGAGTTCACCGCGCCGAGACAGGCTCTTGCGACAAGCAGGGAAATCATCGGGCGGAGCTGCTTCCCGGCGTTGCCGAGAATGGAGGCGTTGACCGAGTTAAGCAGCTCGATGTCGCTGCTCAATGCGCCCGCAATCAGCGACTGAACCGCTGTCCAGTCCTCCCCCAAGTATTCCCTGACCTGTGAAATCTCCATCGCCTTAGAACAGCACTGCAAGCGAAAGGGTCACGCCCCCGAAATTGTACTTCTTGTTCTTTTTGCTGCCGAGAACGTAATTCATCCTCTCAGGGAAATCGTCGAGGCTGTCGTCAAGCTGAGCAGAATCCATCAGAGCGCCGAAATTCCAGTTGTAGCGTGCTGAAATCTGGAAATGCCAGACCTCAACTCCGGCGCCGAGCCCAAGACCGTATTCCCAGCGGTTGATTCCCTTCCAGTTGTTCTTTGCGATGGCAGAAGGAGCTTTGTAGGCATTGTGGAGGGCATATCCCACGAAAGGAACGCACTCGAAATAAGGCCTCATAATCAGAAGATCCGGGCCCCACTGCACAGAAACCGGCACCTCAACGAAACCGGAAATATACTTGAACGCCTCACCGAAGTCAGTCTCGTTTATCTGGGAGCCCTTCACCTGATAGAGAACGGAAGGCTGGACTGCAAACCCGAGCGGGAGCGAAATCTTGAGAGTCGCTCCGGCGTGGTACTGAGTGCATTCGCTGTTTTTCCACTCTGAAGGCTTTGCGGAAGAGAAAGTCGCGCCGCCGAGAACGCCCCAGTTGAGTTGTGCGCTTGCATTCGCCGCTCCGAAAATAGAGAGCAGAGCAAGGACGACAAATGAAAATATCTTTTTCATATCCATAAAATTTACATAGTAATAGTTTGAGATGGATTTCTGAGGATAGACTTATTTTTGAAGAAGGAGTGTACCGGGGTACTCGACTGATGAAAAAATAAGTATAGACCAGAAATACGCTCAAACCTACAGAAGAGCATTCAATTTTGCAACGATATTGGCTTTCGGCTGAGCGCCCACAAGCCTGTCCACGAGCTTTCCGTCCTTAAAGAAAAGAAGCGCAGGGATGCTCATAATGCGGAACTGGGAAGCGACCTCGCTGTTCTCGTCCACATTGCATTTTCCAACGACTGCCCGTCCCTCATACTCACCTGCAATCTCCTCGATTGTCGGGCCAAGAGCCCTGCACGGACCGCACCAGGTTGCCCAGAAGTCCACGAGGACCACGCTATTTGAAGAAAGAATTTCAGAGAAATTCGCATCAGTAATCACTGTTTCCATAATATTTTTCATTTAATGTTGTTATACGATTGTAGTCTGGAGTCCCGGCCGACTGAGGCCGAAAAAACCAGACTACAAATATAAGAATTAATGCTGTCTCCGCCAAAGAAAAATCAACGCTGAATCCCTCGCCCGAGGGCGGCAGGACCAGAAGGAAAAATCCCCGGCAAGAGAGAAGCGACCTTAAAGAGACCTTTCCACATTCCAGACAAAGGCACGGAGTCCGAGTTCGGGATATTCCCGGTTCTTCGCCTCCAGACCCGCGAGAATCTCGTCCACCTTCTCGTCAGGGACGGCGGAAAGAAGCGCATTGTTCAGTGTAGGCCAGGCGTGGGTGCCCTCGTGAGGCTCCCCCCCGTTGGTCCCGCGGCCCGTAATCTCGTTCCACATCGTGTAGCCCTTGCAGCCTGCGGCCTCAAGGACATCGGCAAGCTCCATATTGTAAGCCTGATTGTATGCAACAAATATAGCCTTCATTTCTTTTTCGACATTAGTTTATTCCTGTGGTGCTGCTATCTTGGCGGCCTTTGCGGCAGCCTTTGCAGCCTTGCGGGCTCTGCGGCGATTGCCGGCCTCGACAAAGGATGTGTAAACCGTCGGGATGATGACGAGGGTCACGAGCGTTGAGACTGAAAGACCCCAGGCCACCGTGATACCGAGCGAACGCCACATCTCGGAGCCTTCACCCGTACCCACTGCCATAGGCACCATACCGAGCACGGTCGTGAGGGTGGTCATAAGAATAGGGCGCAGACGGCTCTTGCCGGCCGTAACGACGGCTTCCTTGACCTCATAGCCCCTCTCCTGAAGCAGGATGGTGTAGTCGATGAGCACGATACCGTTCTTCACCACAATACCCATAAGGATAATCACACCGATAAGGGCCATAACGCCGATTGCCGTGTTGGTGACAAGACAGCCGATTGCCACACCCGTGAGGGCGAACGGAATGGAGAACATAATCACGAACGGACTCATCAGCGACTCGAACTGGGACGCCATCACCATATAGACGAGGATGACGATGAGAATGAGCAGCGTGATAAGATCCGAGAACGTATCCTGCTGATCCTCAATATCTCCCGCGATGGTCACTGAAATTTCCGAAGGAATGCCTGTGCTGTCGATAGCCTTCTGGGCAACAGCGGCAGCCTCTGAAAGGGCATATCCCCTTCCGACATATCCGGTCACGGTCACAAGCCTCTGGCGGTCCTTCCTTTCGATGGTAGGCGGGGTGGAAGTCTCCACGACCTGTCCGAGGTCACGGACCTTTATGGCCGCGCCCGTCGGGGTGTTGACCACAATGTTCTCGATGTCCTCGACGCTGGTTCTAAACTCCGGTGCGTAGCGCACCCTGATGTTGTACTCCTCACCGTCCTCGCGGTAGTAGGACTGGACGGAACCCTTGATGGCGGCGCTCACAGCGGATGCCGCGGTGGTGCTGTTCAGACCGTTGAGCGCAAGCTTCGTGCGGTCGAAATCCACCTGATACTCAGGGGTGTACTCGTCACGGCTCACAACCGCCTCGCTGAACGCCGGATCGGCCTTCATCTTTTCGGCAAGCTGGGCGGCGATGTTGTCGGTGGTCTCGAAGTCATATCCATAGACCTCAAGTTTCACGGATGTGGAACCTCCCATACCCATTCCGCCTTCGGTGACGGTGAACTTCTTGATCTGAGGGTAGGAATTGAGCACGGCCCTCATATCGTCGGCAATCTGGGAAGATGACCTTTCGCGGTCCTCCATACTTCCGCAGTCGATGTTCACGGAGATGATGTGGGTACCGTTGTTCTGCATTGAGGCGAAGGCGTTGTCGGAGTCGGCCTGGCCGAGAGAGTAGCTGTATACCCTGATTTCAGGCGCCACTGCAACGACCTTATGATAGATTTCCTCGGCAAGTGCGCGGGTCACGTCCTGACCGGTTCCCACCGGAAGTTCAATCGTGGCGCGGAGCCTTCCTGAGTCGGACTGCGGGAAGTACTCGGTCTTCATCTTAGGAAGATACAGCGCGATGGACCCGATGAAGATTGCGAATGCCGTGCAGATCACAACGGCCCTGTGCCTTACAGACCAGTGGATTATGTGTCCGTAGCCGCGGGTTATCCAGGCGATGAACTTGTTGAAGTTTCCGAAGAAGAAATTGTAGAACTTTCCGTGGGTGAGCTTCAGACGGAGCATCCTTGAGCACATCATCGGCACGAGGGTGAGGGCGCCGGTGGTGGAGACAATCATAATGATTGAGACAATCCATCCGAGCTGGCGGAACATAATTCCGGACATACCCTGAATCATAGTAAGCGGGAGGAACACCGCAAGCATCGTAAGGGTGGACGCTATGACGGAGATACCCACCTCCTGAGTGCCGTGAACGGCCGCTTCCTTAGGCTTCTCTCCCCTCTCGATGTGGGTCGTGACGTTCTCCAGGACCACAATCGCATCGTCCACGACCATACCGATTGCAATGGAGAGCGCGGACATTGAGATTATGTTCAGGGTGTTGCCCGTCGCGAACAGGTAGATGATTGAAGCGAGCAGGGATATAGGGATCGCGAGCACGATTATGAACGTCGCCCTCCATCTTCCGAGGAAGAGGAATACGACCAGCGCGACCACGAGGAAGGTGATTATGATGGTCTCCTTCAGGGAGTTGATGGAGTTGATGATGTTGCGGGAGCTGTCCACGACGGTGGTGATCTTGATGTCGGAAGGCAGAGTCTTCTGAATCTGGGCCATCGTCTTCTTCACCTTGCGGATAACATTGACGGTGTTGGCGCCGGACTGCTTCTGGATGATGATCTGCGCTCCCTGCACTCCGTTGGTGTAGGCTTCCTGGGACTTCTCCTCAAGGGTGTCGGAAACGGTGGCGACGTCGCGAAGATACACAGCCTCGCCGCCGGAGTAGCCCACGACGACGTCAAGCATTTCCTGCGCGTCATTGAACTCCTTCTCGATTCTGAGGGTGTAGTTGTCGGATCCGATGTCGATGTTTCCTGAAGGGACATTCTTGTTCTCGTAGGCGAGAACTGAGGAAATCGTGGAGATGGATAGTCCGTAAGCCTGAAGCTTGTTAGGGTCGCAATAGACCTGAATTTCACGCTTAGGGGCACCGGTTACAGAGACCGTTCCCACTCCGGAAACCCTGGCGAGAGGGGTTGAAACCTTGTCGTCGAGGATTTTCTCAAGGGCCGGGATGCTCTGGTCGGCAGTGGCCGCGAAGATTATGATAGGCATATCATCCGCACTGAACTTGAAGATGACAGGCACCGTCGCTCCGTCAGGAAGCGAGGAGTTCACCATATCCAGTTTGTCGCGGACGTTGTTCGTAGCCTCGTCGATATCCACTCCATACTCGAATTCGAGGGTGATGATGCAGGTATTTTCCTTTGACTGGGAAGTGATATGCTTAAGGTCGCTGACTCCGTTGAGGGAGTTTTCCAGCACCTTGGTAAGGTTCGTTTCTATATCCTCGGCGCTCGCCCCCTGATAGGAGGACATCACCATAATGGTGTTGGCGTCGAAGTCCGGGTAGTTGTTGATGGACAGGTTCATCAGCGAGAATATGCCGAAGATGGCAAACGCCGTGAACACAAGGGCCGTCGTCACCGGATTGTCAACCGCTTTACGATATATGCTCATATTGACTTGGTAAAATATTATTTAAAATTTGGGCAAGGCGCGTAACAAAGTAGACCGCTTTTTATTCGGACACGGTAACTTTGATGCCGTCACGAAGACGAACCTGACCCTCGGTCACAACCTGGGCGCCGTCCTCAATGCCGGAAAGAATCTCGTAGGTGGCTCCGATGTGGCGGCCGAGCTTCACATTCTGGTAGGTCACGGTGCCGTCGGCGTTGAGGACATAGATGAACCTCTCGCCTGAACCCGTCTGCTTTACGACTGCGGAGTCAGGAACGACCACGCTCCTGTTCACGCCGAACTGGACGGTCACGCGGGCATACATACCCGGGCGGAGAACCCTGTCTGTGTTGGTGACAATGACCTCCACATTGAAGGTGTGGGTGGTCTCGTTGATTGTAGGATAGATGCGGTTGATTTTGCCTGTGAAAGTCCTTCCCGGGAAGGCGTCAACGGTGATGCTGACCTCGTTACCCTTCTTTACGGAGGTGTATTCGCTCTCGGAGATGCCCACGAGGAGCTTCACCGGAGTAATCTGCTCTACGGTGTAGATGGCCTGACCCATCGTGAACATATCGCCCTTGTCGTAGTTGCGGGCTGTGATCACACCGTTTATAGGGCTGCGGAGAATCGTGTTCTGGAGAAGGTTGTCGTAGTTGGTCTTGCTGACCTTGTAGCTGAGCTCTGCGGCATCGAGGTCGCTCTTTGAAAGTCCGCCGGCGTCATAAAGGCCCTGGAGACGCTTGTATTCGGTCTCGTTGTTCTTCATCTGAAGTTCGGCCTGCTGGAGGGAAAGGCGGTCCATCTCGGCGAGCACCTGTCCTGCGCGGACGAAATCGCCCACCTCAACGTTGATTTTGGTAATCCTCAGGGATGACTGCGGAGCGATGTTGTTCTTTGCGTACGGCTCCACGGTTGCGGTGTAAACTGAAGTCTGTGGAACGTCCTGAAGGGAAACCGTCTGGACGGTTACGATTGGAGCCTCCTCTGTGGTAGCCTCTGTAGCGGTGGCTTCAGCGGAAGATGCGTCTTCACTGCTCTTGCTGCCGGAGTTGCCGCAGGAGGAGACCAGGGCGAGGAGGGCTGCAACGAATGCGATGTTTCTTACTGTCTTGTTCATATCTTGTCTGTTTTTTCTTCAATTGATTTTGTGACTGAAAGGGACTTTTCAAAAGACCTTCAGTTCTTTCTGCCTAAAGGGCCGGAGAATCTTCTGTGAAATCGTAACCGAGATTCTGCTCCAGCTTAGCCTTTGCGACGATGTAGTTGTAAACGGCCTGGGACTGGGTGAGGCGCGCCTGCGTGAGGGCAAGCTGGGCGTCATTGAGGTCGGTCAGCGTGGCCCTTCCCACCTCGTAGGATTTCTCGGCGATGCTGTAGGCCTTCTCGGCTGATGTCACCGCGTCGAGGGCGGCGTCATAACTCTTCACATTCGTCTCCATCGTGTTGAGGGACTGGCGGATGGCGATGCGCAGGTTCCTCTCGGTGGAAGTCATCTGGAGGCGCATCTGCTCATAGTTGTTCTTTGCCTGACGCACCTGGTTGAGCCTCTTTCCGCCCGAAAAAATAGGGATGGAAAGGGAGATGCCGGCGTATGAATACGGGGTCCATTTGTATTCCTTGAAATTGAAGTCGTTCGCCATCGCGTTGTAGCTGTAGTTGAACGCGAGGGAAAGGGTCGGAACGTAGGCAAGTTCCTGGTTCTTGATGGTCTGCGCAAGCTCATTCGCCTGGATTTCAAGCTGTTTCATTGTGGAGCTGCGGTCCAGGGAAATTGTGTCGGAACTTGTGATGGCGCAGGTCATATACTCGGCGTAGTCCTCAAGCCGTCCCTCAACGTCGAGGTTCATCTCCAGATCCACTCCCATAACGGCCTTGAGCTGCCAGAGGGTGAGGATTATGGAACTTTCGGCGTTATACACGTTCGGAATCGCGTTCGCAACGGTAGTCTTGGCGCGGGCCATATCGAGATCGGTGGCCTTCTGGACGTTGTATTTCTTCTCGGTCTCGGCGAAGTTTGTCATCGCGTTCTCATAGACCTCCTTGTAAACGTCGAAGGATTCCTTCGCAAGAAGGACAGCGTAATATGCTGATTTTACGGAGTTTACCATCTCAAGACGGGAAGAGCGGGCCTTTTCCACAGCAAGTTCCACATCCATCCCGGAGATTTTGATGCTTTTCCAAAGCTGGGCGTTCACAACAGGCATCGATGCGTTCACTCCGGCGCTCCAGGTGTTCCAACGGCCCACCTCAAGTCCGCCGCTCGCAGAAGAAGATGCGGAGGAAGAAGAGCTGCTGCCGGAAGAGGATGAACCATCGCCTTCGCCTGTGGAAGATGAAGAAGAGCCGCCGCCCATAAGGCTGCTGGCGTCAAAGTCCATATACATCACCTGCTTCTTGATGGTTCTCTGGAACGAGCCGCTCGCGTCAATCTGCGGGAAAAGAGCGGCGTAGGTGCCTCTCTTGGCATATTTCGTCCTCTCAATCTCCTTGTCAGCCACCTTCACGGCGATGTTTTCGCTAAGAGCGATTTTAAGAGCCTGCTCAAGTGAAATCACAACAGCCTCCTCGCTTGAGTCGGCCTTCTCGAGAATGAGCTCTGTCTCCGACTTCGGATTATCTGCCTTGGAGGCCGCCTTGTCCTTGTACTGAGCCTCAGCGCCCAGAGGAAGGAGCAGCATAGCGGCCGCTGCAAATCCGCAAACAAAAATTTTCTTCATACTTATATTATTGCTACACTAAAAATCAAGCACAGTCCCATTTTCTTTCCGAAGGCTAAAGCCGGAGCCCCGATCGGGCACCTCCAAAGAAAAACAAAACCCTTTGTGCGTCAATGCTTTGCAATCTCAGCAAAACACCCCTGCACAAAAGGCTATGGCATTAATCAATATCTATGCCGCACC
>CAYNDY010000045.1:8787-13224 GCA_964396105.1 uncultured Muribaculaceae bacterium | reverse complement strand
TTTTTTTAACTCCGACGCTCCGACAGCCTCAAATTCACCCCGAAAGACAGTTCAGTAAGCAGTGTGAGGAGAACAGCTGTGACGCGCGTGGAGAGGGAGGGGGACTGCCGGCGTTTCACGCCGAAGACCCCGAAGGGGTCAGGAACCGTAGGTTCCGCAGTCCCCCTCCCTCTCCCCAACCCCACGCGCAACTCCCCGCTCACCATCCTGTATCTCCACCATTGCAGACTGTCCTGATCGGCATTCTGCCATCAAATAAAAAAGCCTCCCGCAACGCGGAAGGCTTTTTTAATGTACAGGCAAGACGCGTAACGAAGCAATCCGCCTTTTCTTCGGCTCCGTCCTAGTAGCCGAAGATCTCTTCAAGCGAAACGGTCTTCACCGGTCCGAGGGTGCCGAGGTACTTGGTGTCCAGGTCCTTGATGTCGCCGAGGATGGCGTAGGTGTACTTGCGGTCCTTGACCCACTGCTGCTGAACTGCTTTCACATCTTCGAGAGTCATATTCTGAACGGCCTCGAAAACCTGGCGGTCGAGCGGCTCGCTAAGACCCAGATCCCTGCAGTCGATGTAACTCTGGAGCACTGCCTCGCCCACTGTGCGGGAAGTGCGGAGCGATGTGATGAGAGACTCCTTCGCAATTTCGAATGCGGCCTCGGACTCAGGCATATTGTTGATGATGTCGTCGAAGGCTTCGATGGCCTGGCGCATCTTGTCGTTCTGGGTGGCGATGAAGGCGTTGTAGGAATACTTGCCGCTCTTGTAGAACGGAGTGCTGAGAGATGCCCACGCGGAGTATGCAAGGCTTCTCGCCTCCCTCATCTCCTGGAACACGATTGTGTTCATTCCGCCGCCGAAGTAGCTGTTATACAGACGGATGCCTGCCTCGGCAGAAGGGTCGAGAGCGCGGTCGTCGCAGGAGAACTGGCTGTAGTAGAGCTGCTTTGCGTCGTACTGAGCGAGCACTACGCTGTTTCCGTCGGTGGAGATATACTCCGGCCACTCGAGAGTGGTTGCTTCAAGAGTCTTTCCGCTCGCGATGTGGTTCTCAGCGAGTTCCTTCTTGAGCTGCTTTTCAGAAGCAGGGCCGTAGTAGATGACCTCGTGCTGTTTATCGAAAAGGCCGCGAACCTTTGCGAGAAGTTCGTCGGAAGTCAGAGAGAGAACCTGCTCGTTGGTGAGGGTCTTCTTCGCGATTGCCTCGCCGCCCATTGCGACATACCTCCTGAGGGCGCTGAAGCAGGCCATCTGGCTGAGCTTGTTGTCGGCGCGGCTCTTGATGATGTCAGCCTTGAGTGCGGCGAGAATCTGATCGTCGCCCTTTGCGTTGAGAATGAGGTCCTCGACAATCTCCATCACGTCATCCATTGACTCGCCGAGGCCGTTCATAGTTATATATGTCCTTGAAGAACCGCAGAAGCACCTGTAGTCGGAAGCGAGTTCATAGAGCTCGGTCGCAATCTCGTCGTGGCTCTTGGTGGCCGTTCCGAGGTATGAGAGGTAGTCAAGGGCGATTGCAAGCTCAGGGTCCTGCTCGTTGTTGATGTCGAACACATACTCGAGATCGAAGAGGTCGTTGTCTGCGTTCTGCTTGTAGAGAACCTCTACTCCCGGAGCCGCGGTGAATGTGGACATTTCCTTCTTGAAGTTCACGAACACAGGCTCGATAGGCTTCACCGGAGTGTTCTGAATCTCTGCAAGGAAGTCGGACTGCTTGTCGCGGTTAGTCACGATAGGGGTAATCTTAGGAGCGGAAACCTTCTTCACGCTGTTGTCAACGCCCTGCCTCTTGTTGAGAACGACATAGCTGTTCTCTCCGAGATATTTGTTGGCCCACTCGACAACGTCAGCCTTGGTGACCTTTGAGCAGCGGTCGATTTTTCCGACGCAGTCTGCCCAGTCCTCGCCCTCGATGAAGGCGTTGACATAGTTCATTGCGGTGGTGTTGATGTCCTCGAGACCTGCCATATACTCCTTCTTGTAGTTGTTGATGGAAGCCTCGATAAGGTCCTCGTCGAAGTCTCCGCTGCGAAGTTTCGCTACCTCCCCGAGAAGGATTTCCTTCACATCCTCAAGGCTCTGGCCCTGCTTAGGGTAGCCGATGGCGATGAACATTCCGTAGTCGGCCATATTGCTGTCGAATGCGGCGCCCATCAGGAGTTTCTGCTGCTGGTTCACGTCGAGGTCGATGAGGCCGGCCTTGCCGTTGTAGATGATTGAGGAAGCGATATCGGCAACGTCATTTGACTTGTCGGCCGCTGCAGGAAGCCTCCACGCGAGGTAAACATACTCGCTCTCAAGGCCGTAAACATCCTTCACAACAGGCTCTGTTATAGGGGTTTCAGGCTCGAAAGCGAGCTTTGGTAGCTCAGGATTCGGCTGCATACCTCCGAAGTATTTCTCGATGATTGTAATCATCTCGTCCGGGTCGAAGTCGCCGCTTACGCAGACTGCCATATTGTTCGGAACATACCAGGTCTTGTGGTAGGCCTTCACATTCGTAATTGACGGATTCTTAAGGTGTTCCTGAGTTCCAAGAACGGTCTGGGTTCCATACGGATGGTGAGGATAAAGTGCGCTCAGCACGCCTTCCCACATCTTCCGGTTGTCCTGGGTGAGGGACATATTCTTCTCCTCATAGATGGTCTCAAGCTCGGTGTGGAATCCCCTGATTACAGGGTGCTGAAAGCGGTCTGCCTGCACCTTCGCCCAGTTTTCGATCTGGTTTGAAGGGATGTTCTCCACATAGACGGTCTCGTCGTTCGAAGTGAAAGCGTTGGTGCCGTCAGCGCCGATTACCGACATAAGCTTGTCGTACTCGTTAGGAATGGCGAGTTTGGAAGCCTCGTAGCTGATGGAGTCGATGCGGTGGTAGATCTGAGCCCTCTGCGCCTCGTCAGTTGTGGCGCGATAGGTCTCGAACAGGCTCTCAATCTCGTCGAGCATAGGTTTTTCGGCCGCATAGTCGCTGGTTCCGAAGGTCTCTGTGCCCTTGAACATAAGGTGCTCGAAGTAGTGGGCAAGTCCGGTGGTCTCAGCCGGGTCGTTCTTTCCTCCCACCTTCACAGCGATGTAGGTCTGGATGCGTGGAGTTTTCTTGTTAACGCTCATATAGACCTTGAGGCCATTGTCAAGCGTGTAGATGCGGGTGTGTGACGGGTCACCCTTTACGGTCTCATACTTTCCGCCTGTGCAGGAAGTGACGAGTGCGACAAGAAGAGTCGCTGCAATGAGTAGAAACTTTTTCATAAATATATGAATGAAATAATATTCAAACAAAATAGTGTGACCCAAAAGTTTTGGGCCACACTATGAAAAGGAAGAGCGGGTGGCGAGGGTCGAACTCGTGGCCCTCGGCTTGGGAAGCCGATGCTCTACCACTGAGCTACACCCGCAAAACGCAACGCCACTGGGGCGGAAGCGGCTGCAAATATAGGAATAATTTTCCAAAAACCAACAAAGGGGCCGGCAAAAAAGCTCATACCAATTGGACATAAAAAAGGGGGTGACCCGAAAGTCATCCCCTATAACTTGGAAGATGTTGAATAAAAATATCTTACTCAGCTGGGGTTACAGAATCAGCTGGCAGATACTTCTGCAGCTCGGCGAAATCCACGAACTTGCCCGGAGTGATTCCGCAGGAAGCGGCGGACTTAAGGTCGAGTGTCAGCTTCTCGGTGTAAGAAACCGTGAGAGTCGTAGCGCTGAGGTTGCTGTAATTCACGTCACGCTTTGTGGTAACTTCCTTTCCATCCTCCGTCTCAGTGACGGAAATCGTGATTACTCCGCTGGTAGCGTCCTTCTCGACAATGCTGTAATTGCTCTTGGTTCCAAGAATGTCGTTGTCAGACATCTGGTTGATAGCCGTTTTGAAACTTACCGCAATAAGTTTGAGGGCTGATTTCTGATAGTTCTCCAGAGTGGTTGTCTTCTCTGCCCAGGAGCTGATGCCGTTCACAACCTTGAGAAGGCTGGCCTTGTCCACAACGATGCCGTAGACTGTCTCGCCGTTCTCGAAGAACTGAGCGCACCTTCTGAGCTGAGCGTCACCCACCTCTGCGGAAATCTCGGAAATCGAGCCCGCAGGAAGAAGGGTTGAGAATTCCTGCAGCATATCGGACAGGACGTCAGTTGCAGCCATAGGCTCGGTCACCCAGGTGTTGATGTAATTTTTAGCCGACTCCTCAGTCTTGGAGTTGTCCTTGTTACAAGATGAAGCGCACACAGAGGCGAGCGCAATCATCGCAATTGCAAAATACTTTTTCATGATTTTATTGTTGATTTTGTGTTTATTGCTAACCAAACAGTACATAGATGCTTACAAAACGCCATTCGTTTCACCGAATTCAAGCAAATATGTCACTAACTACCAAGCCCCGCATATACGCAAAAACTGTTCCCCCGCCCCAGGGGTGCGCCAAAATGACATACCCTGATGC
>CAYNDY010000045.1:1425-8687 GCA_964396105.1 uncultured Muribaculaceae bacterium | reverse complement strand
TAATATAAGGCAGGGAGCCTAATAAGAAAGAGGCTGAATAAAAGATGGGATACAAGGCTCTCGACGACGGGCAAACCGGAGCAACCTTTGGGGTTGTGAGGATTTGACCTAGGAGAACAACGCAGTAGACCGCTTTTATTCAGCCCCTTTCTCTCATAAAAATGGCTAAACGATTATTGATATTGCAAAGGTACGGCGCCTAGCCCCGCCCCACAATACCCATAATTGGGTATTTTAGTCGCCACACACACGCCCCGCGCACCATATTCAGGCGCGCTGGCGGAGCGAGAAGAAGAACTGCAGGCCGCTCGGAGTGCGGTTCACCGCGCGGATGTCGCCGCCGTGGAAGGAAACGGCGTTCCTCACTATGGAAAGGCCGAGTCCCGAGCCGCCGTCCTCCCTGGAGCGACCCTCGCCTATGCGGTAGAAGCGCTCGAAAAGGCGGGAAAGGTGCTCCTCGCTGACTCCGTTTCCGGTGTCGTAATAGGTCAGAAAGACATACGGCCCGTCATCCGGATCGGTCTGAAAACCGCCTTCCCGTCCGTTTGCGTAGCACTCCAGGTGCAGTTTCACACCCTCGCCGGCATACTTGAGGCTGTTCTCCACGAGATTGCGAAAAATCGCGTAGAGAAGGCTCTCGTTGCCCTCCACCGTGAGGCCCTCCGGAAGAAGATTCTCCACAGTGTCGTTCTGAGCCTCGATGCGGGAGGAAAACTCGCTGAACACCTCCTCGGCGACCGCGCGAAGGTTCACCCTGAGCCTCGGAAGTTTTTCCGGCGACTCCTCGATCTTGCTTATTATCGCCATATCCCGGATAAGGTCCGAGAGTCTCACCGTCTGGGTGTAGGCCCTGTGTATGAACGCCTTGCGCTTTTCCTCGGGCATAGATGGACAGGCCTCGAGGGTTTCGAGATAGCCCATTATGCTCGTGACCGGAGTGCGGAGTTCGTGGGAGATGTTGCTTGTCATCTGCTGCTTGAGCCTCGAGGCGTTCTCCCCGCGGGTTATGTCGGCGATGCTGAGTTCAAATCCGGTTTCAGGATAGACCAGAAGGCGCACCCTGTAGACTTTTCCGCCGGCCTCGCCGTCAAAACTGAAGGAGTCATATTTGCGGCAGTCGGAGTTTTCCTTTTTGAACTTTCTCAAAGGAGCGAAAAACGGGTTGTCCCAGACCTCGGAGACATCGCCCAGCGGATGGCCCAGGATGGCGCTCACATACTGGGCAAACCTCGGATTGGTATACTCAGGCTTGAAGGCCGGGGTGAAAATGGCGACGGCCTTGTCGCTGCCCCGGATGTGCATTTTAAGAAGCCGGACCTGACTTTCCTTGCTTCTTCCAAGAGTAAGGGAAAGCCTTCGAAGAAACCTTGAAACTGCATTCATAATGTTTTATATTTTGTGCTGAGTAAAGGAGGTCGAATCCTTCAGACCTGCGGAGAATATAGATAACCGTAACCGGAACGATTGACAAGTGAGGATTTGAGCACAGGATGACGGGAGCGGATGCGGGCTATGTGCACATCGATGGTCCTGTCAAGAACATACGGGGCGTCTTTCCATAGGGCCGCGATGATTTCCTCCCTCGAGAACACCCTTCCGGGGCTTTCCACGAGCAGCCTCAACAGTTCGAACTCCTTTTTGGAAAGCGTTACGGGATTTCCCTCGACATAGACCAATTTTGAGTCAAGATCGAAGCGGATGCTCTCCTGATGAGAATCGCCATTCCCCCGTGAAGATGTCGCCGGAGAGGCTGAGGCAGAGGCGCACCTGCGAAGCACCGCCCTGACCCTAGCGAGGACTTCCTGAACTGAGAAAGGCTTGCAGATGTAGTCGTCTCCCCCGGCAGAAAAGCCAGTAAGCAGGTCATTTTCAGCGGTTTTCGCTGTGAGGAAAATAATCGGGACAAGGCAGGAGTGCTCCTTTCGGAGAATGTCCGCCATCCTAAAGCCCGACATTCCCCCCATCATAACGTCCAGAAGGACAAGGCTGTAGCCTCCCGGGCAGGCAGAAGAGGTCCCCTCCGAGGAGGATCCTTTTCCGCCGCACACATCCCCTCCTTCAACAGTGGCTTCGCCGCTCCCCCCCGGGAACATCATCCCCAGGGCCGCCTCAGCAGAATAGGCCACATCCACCCCGTAGCCGGCGTTCTCCAGATTGAACTGGAGGATTTCGCAGATGTCCGGCTCGTCATCCACAACAAGTATGCGTTTTTCGTCCATATAATATAGGTATAGGCACTCCCCCAATAGAGAGCGAACACAAAGATAAGGGATTTTTTCATTGAGGGTGCGATTTTTACAAAAATTTAACATAACGCGCTATAAATCAACCAATTCCACCCAAGATTTAACAAAAATTTAACATCTTTGAAATAATCCCACAACATCCCCGACCTATCTTCGCGGGCGACATTAAGGATGATATACTCAAGTTTCTGCGAAACTTGACAAGGGCTTCTGCCCGCCGGCCCAGGGGGCCGTAAAAAATCCCCCTGACAGGGGGTGCAGGGGGTTCAGATAAAAATAGGGGAAGGTTTGTGCGAGAGAAAAAGTGCGTGGGATTTGAAAGGGGGATTAGAGGGAAATGGGTGATATAGGAATAAGTTAGATACTTGCAAATATAGAAATAGATTTATGGAATTACTTTATCTCGGATTTGTCATTTTTCTCTTTGTGCTGGCGGTGTCGGACCTCTGGGTCGGAGTCAGCAACGACGCCGTGAACTTCCTCAACTCTGCGGTGGGCTCGAAGGCGGCAGGATTCAAAACAATCATCGCGATTGCGGCCGTGGGAGTCTTCTGCGGAGCGGTTATGAGCAACGGAATGATGGATGTGGCGCGCCACGGAATTTTCCGCCCGGAGCAGTTCGCCTTCAGCGAAATTATGCTCATCTGCCTTGCCGTTATGGTCACGGACATCGTGCTTCTCGACGCATTCAACTCTCTCGGAATGCCGACCTCCACTACGGTCTCGCTGGTCTTTGAACTTCTCGGAGCAACCTGCGCGCTCACAATGCTGAAGATGGCGGGCTCCCCGGACTCCGGCCTCGCGCTTTCCGACTATATGAACACCTCCAAGGCCCTTCAGGTCATCCTCGCGATTTTCATTTCGGTTGCCATCGCATTCGTTGTGGGCCTGTTTGTTCAATGGGTCGTGAGACTGCTTTTCACCTTCAGCTACAAGAACAAGTCCTTCAAGTGGAAAATCGGCATCTTCGGCGGAGTGAGCATCACCGCCATCCTCTATTTTATGCTCTTCAAGGGAGTGGAGTCGATGTCGTTTATGACCCCGGAGGTCAAGGCGTGGATTAACACCAACACGCCGTGGGTGCTGGGAGTATGCTTTGTGGTGGCGACGCTCCTTATGCAGGGTCTGCACGCGCTCGGAGTCAATGTTCTTAAAATAGTGGTGCTCGCGGGCACATTCGCCCTCGCCACGGCCTTCGCCGGAAACGACCTCGTGAACTTCATCGGAGTGCCGCTGACCGGCTACGCCTCATACGTGGACTGGATGCAGAGCGGCGCCGGCGACCCTTCCGCCCACATGATGGGAGTTCTCAACGAGAGCGCACATACCCCTATCGGCTTCCTGTTCGCGGCCGGCGCGGTGATGGTTCTCGCGCTTGCAACCTCAAAGAAGGCCCACAATGTGACCAAGACCGAGCTCAACCTCGCAAAACAGGAAGAGGGTGAGGAGATGTTCGGAACTTCCAGGGTGGCACGAAGCCTCGTTAGGTTCGGAAACGCTACGGCTCAGGCAGTTATGGCGGTGACTCCGGAAAAGTTCCGCGCCTGGGTGGACCGCCGTTTCGACAACACCCACATCGAAATTGAGGAGGGCGCCCAATACGACCTTGTCCGCGCATCGGTAAACCTCGTTACAGCCTCCCTTCTGATTGCTCTCGGAACGTCCCTGAAACTTCCGCTTTCAACTACCTACGTAACCTTTATGGTGGCTATGGCCTCCTCGCTTGCCGACCGCGCCTGGGGACGGGAAAGCGCCGTCTACCGCATTACGGGCGTGCTTTCGGTAATCGGCGGATGGTTCCTGACGGCGGCAATCGCCTTTGCCGCAGCCTTTGTGGTGGCCCTGGTTATGCACTGGGGAGGCACTACGGTCATCATAATCACCGTCATCGCAGCCCTCGGAGTTATGATCCACAGCAACATCAAGTTCAAGGCGAAAAGCGACGAGGAGAACGGCGACAAGATGTTCCGCAGCATTCTTCGCAGCACCTCCCCTGACGAAACCGACAGGCTCATCTGCAGCTATGTTTCCGCAAACGAGTGCACCGTGCTCGGGAACATTCTTCGCAACTATCGCAATGTGACTGAAGGACTTACGACCGAAAACATAAAGCTTCTGAGAAAGGCTCACTACGAGCTTATGGACAAGAAGGGTACGCTGAAAAATATCCGCCGGAAGGAAACAATCTGCGTGAGGAGGCTCTCCCCGGAGACAGCGATGAGAAAGGGGACCTGGTTCTTCGCCTCCTTCAACGAAATGGAGCAGCTCTACTACGCAATCCGGCGAATCTGCGAGCCTGCCTACGAGCACGTGGACAACCACTTCTCCCCTCTTCCGGAGAAATATATCCTCGAATTTGCGCCGCAGCGGGACAGGATTCTCTGGTGTATGGAGGAAATCATCCGCGACTGCAACGAGGGGGACTATGCCGCGCTGAAGTCCCTGGAGGAGAAACTGAAGGAAATCCAGCACGATTTCTCCACCCTGCGCAAGGCTCTGATGGAGGACATCCGCGGCAAGAACGGCAACATCAACGTGGGCTATCTCTACCTCAACACTCTCCAGGAGTCCGAGCAGATTGCAATCATCCTGAAACAAATGATTCGCTCATCCCGCAAATTCCAGTTATCGTAGAGGCACGGCCTCTACCCAACCGCACAAAAAAAGGAGATGACTCATTGAGTCACCTCCTTTAATTTTTCTAACAGAAAAACTCCTTATTCTGCCTTTCCGTTTGAGCCAAGCACATCGATAATTTTGTGCTCGTAGAGCTTCTTCATCTCGTCGCGTGCAGGTCCGAGGTACTTGCGAGGGTCAAACTCGCCCGGCTTCTCGTTGAAGACCTTGCGGACAGCGGCGGTCATTGCAAGACGTGAGTCAGAGTCGATGTTGATCTTGCATACAGCGCTCTTTGCTGCCTCACGGAGCTGCTCCTCAGGGATGCCGACTGCGTCAGGAAGTTTTCCGCCGTTTGCGTTGATGATGTCAACATACTCCTGCGGAACTGAAGATGAGCCGTGGAGAACGATAGGGAAACCAGGAAGTTTCTTCTCAACCTCGTGGAGAACGTCGAATGCGAGTGGCGGCGGAACGAGACGGCCGGTCTTAGGGTCACGGGTGCACTGCTCAGGTTTGAACTTGTAGGCGCCGTGTGAAGTTCCGATTGAGATTGCGAGAGAGTCGCAGCCTGTGCGGGTAGCGAAGTCGATTACTTCCTCAGGCTTTGTGTAGTGAGATTCCTCAGCGGCAACCTCATCCTCAACGCCTGCGAGCACTCCGAGCTCAGCCTCAACGGTAACGTCATACTTGTGAGCGTACTCAACGACCTTCTTGGTGAGGGCGATGTTGTCCTCGTAAGGAAGAGCGGAGCCGTCGATCATAACTGAAGAGAAGCCCATATCGACGCAGCTCTTGCAAAGCTCGAAAGAGTCGCCGTGGTCGAGGTGGAGGACAATCTGCGGATGAGCCCATCCGAGTTCCTTTGCATACTCTACAGCGCCCTCAGCCATATAGCGGAGGAGGGTCTGGTTAGCGTAGTTGCGCGCACCCTTTGAAACCTGGAGAATGACCGGTGACTTGGTCTCGGCTGAAGCCTGGATGATGGCCTGGAGCTGCTCCATATTGTTGAAGTTGAATGCAGGAATTGCATAACCTCCCTTGATGGCCTTGGCGAACATCTCTTTGGTGTTCACAAGACCGATTTCCTTGTAGTTTACCATAATTTGAAAAATTATATAAAAAATTTACTGTCAATCTTTTCCGTCGCGTCTGTCCGTTTTTGCAGAACAAAACAAAGACAAGGCGACAAAAACCGCGCAAAAATAGTTAATTTTGCGGAAATTTTAAGTATTTATCTTCCAAAAAGAATATAGTTGATTATAATTGATTGTTTATAAAGGATTTATATGGAAAAGGACAATAGAAAGGCTGTCATATTTTCAGCTCCGTCAGGTTCGGGCAAAAGCACCGTCGTCGGACACATTCTGAAGCTGCATCCGGAGCTCGAATTCTCAATCTCCGCAGCATCCCGCGCCCCGAGAGGAAGTGAGCGCAACGGAGTGGAATACTGGTTCATCTCAGCCGACGAGTTCAGAAAGAGAATAGCCGCAGACGAATTTGTGGAGTATGAGGAGGTTTATCCGGGTTCATATTACGGCACCCTAAAATCAGAGGTGGAGAGAATCTGGGCCAAAGGAAATTCGGTTATTTTCGATGTGGATGTGAAGGGCGGAGTGAACCTCAAGAAGTATTTCGGGGACAGGGCCCTTTCGGTTTTCGTTCAGGCCCCTTCGGTTGAAGAGCTGCGCCGCCGCCTCATCGGCCGCGCCACAGACTCCCCCGAGGCCATCGAAAGAAGGGTCGCGAAGGCCGCCGAGGAGATGACCTACGCCGACAAATTTGACTATATTCTCATCAATGACGACCTCGAGAAGGCATTTGCTGACGCCGAGAAAGTCGTCGGAGATTTTTTGAAATGATGCGCACAGCCGTTTACTCCGGTTCATTCAACCCGCTCCACATAGGCCACCTTGCGATTCTGCGGCGGCTGACGGGGCTCTACGACAGGGTGCTGCTGGTGGTTTCCCCCGTGAATCCGCTAAAGTCTTCGGCAAGGGCGGAAGATGCCGTGGCGAGGCTCAACGCCGCCCGTGAGGCTGTAGAAAGGCATCCCGAACTCGGGGGCAGGGTGGAAGTGAGCGACGTGGAGTTTCACCTGCCCGTTCCGAACTACACAATCACGACCCTCGATGCTCTGAGAAGGGCTTCCGGGACGGAGGGAGAAGAGTTCACGCTCGTTATAGGGGGCGATCAGATTGCGGATTTTCGCCGCTGGAGGGACTACCGCAGGATTCTCACGGAATATGGAATTGCGGTTTTTCCCCGCGTGGGTTTTGACCCGGAGGCTGAGAGGCAGACTCTTATAAAGGAGATCCCCGGAGCCCGCATCACTCTTATAGAAATGCCCCTTGTAAACGTCTCATCCACCGGAATCCGCGCCGCCCTTTCCCGCGGCGA
>CAYNDY010000045.1:0-1325 GCA_964396105.1 uncultured Muribaculaceae bacterium | reverse complement strand
CAAACAAAAAAGGATGACTTTTCGGTCACCCTCTTCATTTTAGCGCTTGCGCTTTTCGGCGATTGAATTTGCCGCCGCAAGGGCCGGGATTATATGGTCGTAGATATTCTCCTTTCCGAGCTCCTTGTCCACCCCGAATTTCTCCAGAGTGTGCATTACGCGTGGCTGTACGCCGGAAAGAATGACCTGAACTCCCCTCTTGCGGGCCATATCGCAAAGATTGCGCAGGTTCTTCACGCCCGTCGAGTCAATGAAAGGCACCTTTCTCATCCTTATTATTCTCACGCAGGTGTCGGCGTTTTTCCTCTGCTCGAACTCCTCCGAGCGGGCGGCGAGACCGAAGAAATACGGGCCGTTGATTTCATAGACCTCAACCCCCGGACGGATGTCAAGATATTCCGTGTCCTCGAGGGAAGTTTTCTCGTCGTCCTCGGTGGCCGCGACCTTCGCCTGGTCGAGAACCTCGATGCTGGAGGTCTGCATCATTCGGCGCACGAACATAACGATTGAAAGGAGCACACCGACCTCGATTGCGACCGTAAGGTCCACTATCACAGTAAGAAAGAAAGTTATAAGGAGCACAGCGACCTCCGGGGCGTCACCCTTGAGAAGGTAGCGGAAAGTCCTCCATTCGCTCATATTGTAGGCCACCATCACAAGAATGGATGCGAGGCAGGCGAGCGGGATATAGACCGCATACGGCATCAGGAAGAGGTAGATAAGGAGCAGGACCACCGCGTGGACAATTCCCGCTACGGAGGTCCGGGCGCCGTTGTTGATGCTCGCCATCGTGCGGGCGAGGGCGCCGGTTGCCGGGATGCCGCCGAAAAGCGGAGTGATTATGTTGGCGATGCCCTGGCCGATGAGTTCGGTGTTGGAGTCGTGCTGCTTTCCCGTCACGCCGTCCGCAACCATTGCCGCGAGCAAACTCTCTATGGCACAGAGGATTGCGATGGTGAAGGCCGGGGAGACGAGGTTCTTCACATCGTCGAAGGTAAGGGATGGCATCGTGGGTTTGGGCATCGGAAGGCCGTTCGCGAGCTCGGGGAATTTGGAGCCGATGGTGGCGAACTCAATTCCGCAGAATTTGCTAAGGCACACGGATACCGCAGTTCCGAGAAGAAGCGCGATGAGAGAACCGGGAATCTTCTTGGTTCCGAAGCGGTTCCATAGGATTATGACCAGGAGGCATCCGACGCTGAGCGCGGTTTCAAGCCAATTTATATTGCCCAGATTCTGGAAATAGCAGATCCACTCCGGAACGAATCCCGCCGGCACGCTGACATCCGTAAGACCGAAGAAATCCTTCATCTGGGTGGAGAAAA
>CAYNDY010000044.1:0-13340 GCA_964396105.1 uncultured Muribaculaceae bacterium | reverse complement strand
TTACTAAATTTGCGCTGTTTGTGCGGAGAAGATCTGAAATGGGATTTCTCCGGCGGTTTGAGGTGGATATAACTCATTAATAGATAACGATAATGTACAAAATGACCGAAAGTTGGAGATGGTACGGACCGAATGACCCGGTGAGTCTCCAGTTCATCAAGCAGGCAGGCGCCACCGACATCGTTCACGCGCTGCATCATATCCCGAACGGGGAAGTATGGACCGTGGAGGAAATCAGAAAGAGACAGGCTCTTATCGCCGAGGCCGGTTTGAAATGGAGCGTTGTCGAGAGCGTTCCGGTGCACGAGCACATCAAGACCCGCGAAGGCGAATACCTCAAATATATCGAGAACTACAAGCAGAGCATCCGCAATCTCGCCGAGTGCGGCATCAAGTGCATCACCTACAACTTTATGCCGGTGCTGGACTGGACCCGCACGGACCTTCAGTTCGAGATGCCGGACGGATCCCGCGCTCTTCGCTTTGAAAGGGCCGCTTTCCTTGCCTTCGACCTCTTCATTCTCGGCCGCAAGGAGGCTTTCAATGAGTACACCCCTGAGGAAATCGCGAAGGCAAAGGCCCGCTACGAAAAGATGGATGCGGCTGAAATTCAGCTCATTACAAGAAATATGATTGCGGGGCTTCCGGGCAGCGAGGAGAGTTTCACCCTCGACCAGTTCCGCCAGGCGCTTTCCCGCTACGATGGAGTTTCCGCAGAGGAGCTTCGCTCGAACCTCATCTTCTTCCTTCAGCAGGTCTGCCCTGTTGCCGATGAGTGCGGCAGCATTATGGTCATCCATCCTGACGACCCGCCATATCCGCTTCTGGGACTTCCTCGCGTGCTTTCAACCGCCGAAGATTTCCGTAAGATAGTCAAGGCGGTTCCTAACCCTTCCAACGGCCTCTGCCTCTGCACCGGCTCCTTCGGCGTAAGGGCCGACAACGACTGCGTCGCTATGATGAGGGAGTTCGGCGACAGAGTGGGCTTTGTGCACCTGAGGACCACAAAACGCGATGCCGAGGGCAACTTCTACGAGGCCAACCTTCTCGAGGGCGATGTGGATATGTACGGAATGATGGAGGCGCTTCTCGAAGTGGAGCAGAGGCGCGGAGTGAGTCTTCCGGTGCGTCCTGACCACGGCCACCAGATGTGCGACGACCTCGGCCGCAAGTCCAATCCTGGATATTCCTGCTACGGGCGTATGCGCAGCCTCGCTGAGCTTCGCGGTCTTCAGGAAGCCATCATCCGAGCCAAATAAAAAGCGGTCTGCCGCGTTGTGCTCCATCTTTTTATTTGACTCGGTCACATAGTTTTTTCAAATATTCTTTTATAGAGATTTTATATAGATTTTAATTTACTTTCAATATGGCACAGAATCTTTTTGACATCAAGGGCAAGGTCGTTGTGATGACCGGCGCCTGCGGCGTGCTCGGAAGCACGATTGTTAAATATTTCGCGGCTCAGGGCTGCCCGGTTGTCCTTCTCGACCTCGAGAGGGCTTCCGCAATCGGCGAGAAGCTCGTCGGAGAAATCAAGGCGGAGGGCGGCGAGGCTCTTTTCCTCCCTACCAATGTTCTTGACAAGGCTGTTTTGGAGCAGAACTACGCCGACATCATCGCGCGCTATGGCCGCATCGACATCCTTCTCAACGCCGCCGGCGGAAATATGGCTTCAGCCACCGTACCGCCCGACAAGACCATCTTCGACCTCGATGTTGACGCAGTGAAGAAAGTCACCGAGCTCAACCTCTTCGGAACCATAATCCCTACGATGGTATTCGCCAAGTCAATGGCCGAGAGCGGTCACGGCTCAATCATCAACTTCGCTTCCGAGTCGGCTCTCCGCCCGCTCACAAGGGTTGCAGGCTATGGCGTGGCAAAGGCTGCAGTGGCAAACTGGACCAAGTATCTCTGCGCAGAGCTTGCAATCAAGTTCGGCGAGGGCATCAGGGTCAACGCCATCGCTCCGGGCTTCCTTCTGACCAACCAGAACCGCACACTCCTCACCAACGAGGACGGCTCTCTCACCCAGAGGTCACACACCATTCTCGCGCACACTCCGATCGGACGTTTCCTTGAACCGGACGAGCTTGTGGGTACGCTCCACTATCTCGCCAGCGAGGCTTCCAAGGCCGTAACCGGCACCGTCTGCGTCGTTGACGGCGGATTTGACGCTTTCTCAATCTAGTCGGGGCGAATAAAAGGCGGATTGCACTCCACCTTTTCTTCATCCCCTCCCACCTTATTATACTATAACGATATGGCAAAGAAAATTGTAACTTTTGGAGAAATAATGCTCAGACTTGCTACGCCGGGGCATTTGCGCTACAGTCAGGCTCATTCATTTGAGGCTACTTTCGGCGGCGGAGAGGCCAACGTGGCCGTTTCGCTTGCAAACTACGGCGAGGACGCACAGTTTGTGACAGCCCTTCCGGACAATGAAATCGCAAAGGCTTGTCTTAGCGAGCTTCGCGGCCTCGGCGTCGGCGTCGGCGGGTGCATCACCAGCGGCGACAGAATGGGCATATATTATATCGAGAAGGGCGCAGTTGCCCGTCCGAGCAAGGTAATCTACGACCGCGCTCACTCTTCAATCGCGGAGATTGTCCCTGGCTCAATCGACTGGGAGAAGATTCTCGCGGGTGCTGACTGGTTCCACTGGACCGGCATCACTCCTGCAATCAGCGACGCTGCGGCAAAGGAGTGCCTTGCAGCAATCAGGACTGCGAACCGTCTCGGGGTGAAGGTTTCCTGCGACCTTAACTACCGCAAGAACCTCTGGAAATATGGAAAGAAAGCATCCGAGGTTATGCCTGACCTCGTCGAGGGGTGCGACGTCATCATCGGAAACGAGGAGGACGCTGAGAAGGTCTTCGGAATCAAACCGGAGGGCTTCAATGCCGACGAGGGAGTAATCGACAGCGCAAAATTCGAGTATGTCGCAACTGAGCTTATGAAAAAGTTCCCGCGCGCAAAGAAGGTCGCCATCACCCTCAGAGGCTCCGTAAACGCCGACCACAACACCTGGGGAGCCGTGATTTATGACGGAAAGAAGCTTTATGCTTCAAGAAGATACGACATCACCGACATCGTTGACCGCGTGGGCGGAGGCGACTCCTTCTGCGGCGGACTCATCTATGGCCTTCTCGAGTACCCTACCGACGCTCAGGCTCTGGACTTCGCCGTTGCGGCATCCTGCCTCAAGCACACAATCGAGGGCGACTACAACAGAGTCAGCGTGAAAGAGGTCGAGACTCTTATGAGCGGCAACGGTTCCGGAAGAGTCTCCAGATAGCCTGATTTTCAGGTTTCGTTAAACCGATTGAAATTTGATAAATCCAATCTTATAAACATTTAGGATATGGCAAAATACAGCAAAGTACAGGTTCTTGAGTCCGCAATCACCACAGGACTCGTTCCGGTTTTCTACAATAGCGGCGAAGAGACCGCGAAGGCAGTGCTCAAAGCCTGCTACGACGGCGGCATCCGCGTATTCGAATTTACCAACAGAGGCGACTTCGCACACGAAATCTTCGTGAAACTCGTGAAATACGCCGAGACTGAGCTCCCGGGAATGATTCTCGGAGCCGGCTCCGTCATCGACGCCCCTACGGCTGCCCTCTTCCTTCAGAGCGGCGCGAACTTCATCGTAGGACCGCTCTTCAACAGCGAGGTTGCCACCATCTGCAACCGCCGCTGCGTCCCTTACATCCCGGGCTGCGGCTCAGTGACCGAGGTCGGAGCGGCACAGGCTGCTGGCTGCGACGTTGTGAAGGTTTTCCCGGGCGACGTTCTCGGACCGTCCTTCGTCAAAGGCATCAAGGGCCCTATGCCGTGGACCCAGGTTCTCGTAACCGGCGGCGTGAAACCGGAATTCGACAACCTCAAGGCCTGGTTCAAGGCAGGCGCAACCTGCGTCGGAATGGGAAGCAACCTCTTCCCTAAGGATCTCGTGAAGGCCGGCGAGTGGGAGGAAATCTCCGAGCTCTGCCGCAAATCCCTTGAGATTATCGCCCAGGTTCGCGCTCTGTAATGAAGCGGCTTTCAAATAAACTTCTATTGCTCTTGGCTCTCGTTGTTTCCTTCCTTGTGGGCTGCACAAGGGATGAACAACAGGAGCCAAAAGCCTCTTTTAAGGCCAAAACAACCTCGGTTTCAATTCCGGCCGCAGGTTACAAGTCCTCTTCTCCGGGAGTCTACGAATTTTCCACGGCGCAGTCCTGGACTGCCAGCACTCCGCAGAATGTGAAATCCTGGTTTTCCTTCTCCCCCACAAAGGGTAACGCCGGAGATGCCAAGATAAAATATACGGCCTCAAAAAATGCCTCCGGAACCTCCCGTACCGCCAAAATGACCCTCATAACGGGCACGACGGTAAAGGAGATAACATTCACCCAGCCCTATTCCTCCGATCCCGACCCTGACCCGGATCCGACTCCTACGCCTACTCCGGACACCCCTCTTTACGATGATGCCCCTTCAGGATTCCAGGAAGAGACTGAATCGTCGGACGCTGACCCTTCGGGCACGGCGGACCTCAGCGTATTCAAGGATATGGGCCACCCGCGCCTTCTTATGAACCGCCGGGACTTCGAGACTCTGAAGCTGAAGGTGACGACATATTCCGGAAACAACCGGAACCTCACGCAACTTCACAATGTTATGATAAAAACGGCCAATGCGTCAGCAAAGGATACTGAATCCATAACATACCTCACCGACGGCAACAGTCAGGACGAGGCTAAGAAGGCGATGAAAAGAATCGGCTCCTGCGCCTACGCCTACCGTATGACAGGAGAGGAAAAATATCTCACCCGCGCTGTGGCAGACCTTGAGACGATCGTCGGTTTTCCGGACTGGAACGCATCCGACAAGTTCCTCACCACCGCGCAGATGGCAGCTGCCGCCGCCCTCGGCTACGACTGGCTCTACTATTCCCTCGACTACAGTCTGAGGGTGAAAATCCGCGAAAAACTGCTGAACTACGCGATCATCCCCGGCCGCACCGCGGACTTTACCTCTGCGGAGCACAACTGGAACCAGGTCTGCTACGGCGGCACGCTTCTGGGGGCAATCGCCATCTATGGCAAGGAAAAGACCCAGTCTGGGGCCCTTATCAACGAATGTATCGCCAACAACGGCCGCATTCTCAAAAAAATCTATGAACCCGACGGAGTCTATCCCGAAGGTTATTCCTACTGGGGCTTCGGTACAGGCTTCCAGGCCTTCATCTTCGTCGCCCTTGAGAAAGTCTTCGGCAAACTCTACGGGATGGACAGCTGCGAGGCACTGAAAAAGACTCCTTACTGGCTTCTTATGTCCTCGGGAGTGAACGGAAGAGTTTACGCTTTCGGCGATTCCACCGGTATGTATGACCAGCCTAAGATGGGAATGTGGTGGTTTGCAATGCATTACAACAATCCTTCCCTGCTTCGGGTGGAGCTGAAGCTTCTCAACAACACCTCCGGCGAGACCAATCCCTACAGCGAGAAGATGTCAGAGGTCCGTATGCTTCCGGTGGCCCTTGCGTGCGCAAACAACATTGACGGCCTTGACTCGGTTTCCAACTCCTCGGGAGAAAAGCCTACGATGTACTATGCTTCGGGGGACATCCCGATCGTGATTTCACGCACCACCTGGGACAACACCGACTCCGACCGCTATCTTGCCATAAAAGGCGGCAAAGCCAACCACTCGCACGGCCATATGGATGCGGGCAGTTTCAGCTATGACGCTCTCGGCTGCAGGTGGTCGCAGGAGCTCAACAGGCAGGACTACGAAATCTACGAGTCCCACGGCTCCTACTGGGATCTCAGTCAGGGCTCCTTCCGCTGGACAATTTTTCCCATCAACAATCACGGGCACAGCACGCTGACAATAAACGACGCCGACCACAATGTCTACGGTGCTGCGACCGTTCTGGAAACCTACGACACCGAGAGCTCCCGCGGAGCGAAACTCGACCTCAGCCCCGTTTTCAGCGACGAGGCGGCAACGGTTACCCGAAAAGCTGAAATCCGAAACGGGACCGACCTCTACATCACCGACGAGATTACGGCCCTGAGCTCCAAGGCGGCCGACATTCAGTGGAGAATGGTCACTCCGGCGACGGTTACCGTGGGCAGCGATATGGAGACTCTCACCCAGAACGGCAGGACAATATACCTCAAGGTCAAAGTGCAGAGCGGCTCCGCCACTCCTGTTTTCACGTCCTGGCCGTCCCACGGTCTGGACTGGGAAAAAACCTATCAGGGAGCTGTCGCCGGCTACACTGCGACAGTTTCCAAAGGCTCGACCGTCACCTTCCTTACCGTGCTCACTGCCGACAAGGACCTTGTCCTGTGATTTTATCGCCTCATACACAATAATTTAAGTGCACAAAAATATGACAGCTTTTATGAAATCGGCTTCTGCAGACAGGCTTATTCTTCCTCTTGTCGCGGCGCTATTCTCCCTTTCTCTCGCCTCCTGCTCGGCAGGGGACTGGAAGGACTCTTCGCTCCCGCCCCAAAAGAGGGCTGACCTGCTCCTTAGGGAGATGACCCTTGAAGAAAAGGTGGGTCAGATGTGCCAGTATGTGGCTCCGTGCTATGTCGAACCGGGCAAAGGCTCTGCCCACAAGAACATCGACGCTACCGACTCGAACCTCGGGAATCCGGACCTTGCGGACAAAATCCGCCGCGGAGAAGTCGGTGCGTTCCTTCACGTAATGACAAGCGACGAGGCGGTCGCCCTGCAGAAAATCTCTCAGAAAAGCCGTCTGGGGATTCCGCTGCTTCTCGGGATTGACGCCATCCACGGCAACGCCCTCATCGAAGGCTGCACGGTTTACCCGACCAACATAAATATGGCCTCCACCTTCAACCCCGCCTTTATGGAGAAAATCGGGGAGGAAACGGCGCAGGAGATGCGCCAGAGAGGACTTTTCTGGGCTTTCGCTCCGAATCTTGACATCGCCCGCGACGCCCGCTGGGGCAGGATGGGGGAGACCTTCGGAGAGGATCATCTTCTGACTTCGGAAATGGGAAAATACGCCATCTGGGGACTTCAGGGGCGTGACGGGAATTACTCCGGAGACCACGTCCTCGCCTGCGCGAAGCATCTTATAGCGGGCGGAGAGCCTGCCGGAGGACTCAACGCCGCTCCGATGGACATCTCCGAGCGCAAACTCCGCGAGCTCTACCTTCCGCCTTTTATCGCCGCCATTCAGGAGGCGAAGGTCGGAACGGTTATGGCGGCCCACAACGAGATCAACGGCATCCCGTGCCACGGCAACTCCTGGCTGCTCAATGACTTGCTTCGCGATGAACTCGGCTTTGACGGCTTTGTCGTGAGCGACTGGATGGACATCGAGAGGCTTCACTCGATGCACCATTTCGCAAAGGATTCGACCGAGGCTTTCGTCCTGTCGGTGGAGTCCGGAATCGATATGCATATGCAGGGACCGAAATACTTTGAGGCAGTGGTTTCTGCCGTGAAATCCGGCCGCATCAGCGAAAAGCGGATAGACCGCGCGGCAGGAAAAATCCTTGCGGCGAAATTCGCTCTCGGTCTTTTCGAGGCTCCGGTGCCGGAAATCCCGGAGCAGATCTGCGGGGCGGACCAGCACCGCCGGACAGCCCTTGAGGCCGCAAGGCAGAGCCTCGTGCTCCTTAAAAACGACGGAGTCCTTCCGCTTAAAGGCAGCGCGGACTCTTCCCGCAAGGCTCCGCGAAGAATCTTTCTCACGGGCCCCAATGCCGACAGCCAGACCATTCTCGGCGACTGGGCGGCGCCTCAGCCGGACTCCGCGGTCCTCACCGTCTATGACGGCCTGAAGGCTGCCTTCCCTGAGGCCCGGATCGACACTCTGTGCTTCGGCGGAAAGATTTCCAATGTTGATCCTAAGGGAATTTCCCGCGCGCAAGCTGCGGCCTCCCAGAGTGATGTAAACATAGTCGTAGTCGGAGACAATTCCCAGAGATATTCAGCCTTCGGACGCACCTGCGGCGAGAACTGCGACCGCGACAACCTTGACCTTCCGGGAATGCAGCAGCAGTTGCTGGAGGCGGTCGTCTCTGCCGGGAAACCTGTCGTGCTCGTTCTTATGAGCGGCAGGGCGCTCAGCGTGGAGTGGGCGAAGGACAATGTGAACGCCATTCTGAACGTGTGGGAGCCGGGCCAGATGGGAGGACAGGCAATCGCCGAAGTGCTCTCGGGCGCTGTGAATCCTTCAGGAAAACTCCCTGTCACCGTTCCGCGCAATGTCGGACAGGTGCAGACCGTCTATAATCACAAGCACTCCCAGTATTCCCGTCTTTTCGCAACTTCCGAGACAGGGGCACTCTGGCCGTTCGGTTTCGGCTTGAGCTACACCGACTTCAGTTATTCGGACCTGACACTTTCCGCAAAGGAAATCAAGCCGGACGGCTCTCTCAAGGCCAGCGTAACGCTGACCAACTGCGGCCCGTACGACGGAGACGAGGTGGTGCAGCTCTACATCCGCGACGAGTACGGTTCTGTGACCCGCCCGGTTAAGGAACTGAGGGGTTTCCGCAGAGTGAGCCTCAAGGCGGGTGAAAGCTGCAAGGTGGAGTTTGAAATAACCCCTGAGATGCTTGAGTGCTGGGGCGCAGAGGAAGAGTGGAGCGTGGAGAAGGGGACTTTCACAGTCCTTGTGGGCTCCTCATCCGCCGACAGCGACCTTAAAGCAGAATCCTTTGAGGTCATCTGACCTCGGTTAAAATAGTCTGGAAAGTGAGTGTCTGGCCCTTAGGAACGGTGATGGTGAATCCCGCCACCGTGTTGCCAGTGCACTCGGTGTCCCAGCTGTTCTTTCCCTTTGCCTCCCAGGTCTTGAACGAAGGCTCCGCGGAGCCCTCCGGAACCTTGACTTTCAAGTACATAGTCTTGCCCTCCTGGGTGAGAGTCTCTTCTGTGCTGCCGACTGTAACCTTTGCGGGAGTCATCATTCTCCACTCCACAACGGCATCCCTGTCCTCTCTTGCAGTGACCTTGTCGGTGACATAAAGGTCCCCTCCTTCGCGGAGTTCGTAGGTCCTCTCGACAGATTGAGCCTCACCTTCAAACAGCGGCGAAAGGTTCATCACCGCACCCTTCGAGGCGGCGGTGTTGAACACGGAGTCTATGCTTGCGAACCCCTTTGCATAGTGGTCGGAGTCGTTTATCGTAAGCGTGCTGTGTGCGCGGTTATTGAGCCTGAAGACCTTCCAGCGGTAGGAGTTCTGAGCCATCGACCAGTATTTTCCTCCGACCTCCTTCAGCGCCTTTTCAATCGTGGCGTACCCGGGCCGGTTCACCTCGGTGGACCAGCGGCAGCCAAGCGCGTCGAAAACGAATGAACCTGCATCCATATGCCCGTGGCTGCGGTCGGCCTGTCCTCCCTTGAAGGCAAGGTAGCGGTCGGAGTCAGAGTTCGTCCAGTCTCCCCTTACCATCACAACCGGAGTCTCGCCCTTTCCGTAGAAGAAGTTCTGCCTTGGAGCGTTCTCTTTCACTGCGGAGTCCAGATCCTTTATCCTGTTGGCGTTTGCAATCACCATCGGAAGGAATCTAACCTCGGACATCTTTGTGCTGTATGGATTCGCCTCTTTTCCGGAAGCGTTGTAAAGCAGTTTAAGTTCGTTCCCCAGCAGCGAAGGCTTTCCGTAATGTGCTGCAAACCACCACATCCCCGCCTTGGGCTGGTCAAATTTGGAGACTGAGTCCCCGAAACTGTACGGGCGCGCCCCGACTCCCGATGACATCAGCATCCACTCGGCCGTCCGCTCAAGCCCCGTCGAGGAGTCAATCCCGTAGAGTTTGCCGAAGACTCTCTGGAGCTCGGTCAGAATCACGGCTTCATACCCGGTGCCGTATCCCCAGTAGGAATACCCCTCGGGATAGACCCCGTCAGGGTCGTAGATGGCCTTCACGACTGTGGTGTTGTCCGCGATGCACTCGTTGATGAGAGCCCCGCAGTTCTCTCTCTCCTTGCCGTAGATTGCGATGGCTCCTGAAAGAGCTCCGCCGTAGCAGACCTGGCTCCAGTTGCTCACCGAAAGCCTTGCGGAGTGGGTGCGGAAAGGAATCACCGCCCTTTGCAGAAGCTCATCCTCGGCCTTCGCCCTCAGTTCGTATGGGAGGGAGTAATAGAGCCAGTCATATCCCAGAGCCACTGCAAACGCCATTTCCCCCACATCCAGAAAATGCTTGGGATTCCACGAAGGGAACGCAAGCACGCTCTCCAGGTCGCTCACAGCCTTGTCCAGATATTTCTGCTCTCCGCTCATTCTGTAGGCGTAGGCGCAGGAGCCGATTCTTCTCAGGGCATTCCTCGACTGGGTGAGAAGCCTCTTTCCGGAGGCGTCCAGCTTGAACGGGATTTCGCCCTTTTCAGCGAGGGAACTGTCCGCCGTTTCCATCAGAAGAGCGTGAAGCCTGCAGAGGGCCTCATTCTGTGCGGGATGTTTCTCCACCTTGTTTTTAAGCTCTGCAAAATCTTCCCCGCTCATAAGAAGCCTCGGATGCTCCATCCCCTCCAGGCGTGAAAGGTCGGCAACCCCCTCGGGGGCTGTCTGCGAAGAATTGGGCGTCTCTACAAAACCTTTCGGAGCGCTCACTTTAGGGCTGCACGAGCACACCCCCGCTGCCACCGCCCCGGCAAGTGCAAGAGTGAAAATCCGGATAAATCTGTGTTTCAATGTCATTGTCGTTCTCCCTTAATCAATATAAAGGGCGCCGCAGGTCCTTCGCGGCGCGCAGAGGGCAAAGTTACGAATAAAATGCGGATTTTTGTGTATCTTTGCGCCTCCCGTGCACGGACACGGAAAACACCCCTTCCCTCTGAAGCCGTTCCCCTCCGTGCGCACACATATAATAATAGGTATGAAACATATTTATTCTCTGGTGGCCGCGCTTGCGGTTCTTTTCCCTGCGGCTCTTTCCGCGCAAACTCTCCAGGCGGAGTCCGCTCCTTCTTCCCCCGAGTATCTTCCCGAGTGGCAGGAAGGCTATCTTGACATCCACACGGTTGCAACCGGCAAGGGCGACGCGGCCCTCATTCTTATGCCGGACGGCACCTCGATGCTCATCGATGCCGGCGACAACGACAAATGGGGTCCCCAGCACCCGGACGCCTCGAAAAAGGTGGGGGAGTGGCTCTCCATCTACATCAAGCATTTCCTCTCCCAGGTCCGCCCGGGCTGCGATACGCTTGACTATGTGATGATTACCCATTTCCACGCAGACCACATCGGAGTCATCCGCGACGCCCTTCCCGGGCACGACGGTTACGACCTTTCCGGAATTACGCTTCTGGGGGAGTACCTCCATTTCAACAAATTCGTCGACAGGGACTACCCGGACTATGATTTCCCTTCAAAAGAGAGGGTTCTCGGCGCCGACCGCGGCTTCATTCCGCACTACATCAACTTTGTGAACCACATCGCGGAGCAGGGCACCACGGTCGAGAAATTCAGCGTGGGAAGCAAGTCCCAGTTCAGCCTGCGCTATGAGCCGAAGAAATATTCCAGAAATTTCCAGATCCGCAACCTTGCCGCAAACGGGGAGGTATGGACCGGCAAGGGAATGAAATCCAGAAAAATGTACAGCGGAGACCCGACTCTCTTCGACGAGAACATAGTCTCCTGCGCAGTTAAGCTCAGCTACGGCAAGTTCGCCTACTATAACGGCGGCGACATCGCCGGGGGCAACTGGGGCAAGAATAAATGCAGGGAGCGCGATTTCGAGACCGACATAGCGAAGGTCTGCGGCCCTGTCACCGTAATCAAGGCCGACCATCACGGCTATCACGACACCTGCAACGCCTTCTTTATGCGGACTCTCTCCCCGCAGGTAATCATAATCGACGCCAGCCACAAGAACCATCCTTGCGCCGATGCCCTCCAGAGGATGACCGACCCCTTCATCTGGAGCGGGGAGAGGGACATTTACATAACCGGCGAGTACTCCCGCGCACAGCTCGGAGAGGATCTCTGGAAGACTTTCAAGCCGTGGGGACATATCGTCGTGAGGGTCTATCCGGGAGGAAACAGCTACCAGGTTTTCGTCCTCGACGCCGACTCCACTGACTACCGCATCAAGTATAAAACAGGGGTTGTAAACCTCTGAAACGGCGGGCCTACCTAACAAAATTGTCTCAAAGAATAAAAATTTTCGAGATTTTGTGTATCTTTGCACGAATATCGTGCACGCACACGGAGGATTCCGGCCCCCCCTGGCCCGCTTCTATCCCCGCTTTCAAGGCATAATAAGGCATAATAAGTTTAGTATTAACCATATAGTACAGATAATGCAACGAACTTTATTCAATGTGCTGACTGGCACACTCGCAAGTCTCTTGCTGCTTTTGGGAAGTTTCAGCTCTCCGGCCCAGACAAATGCAGGCGGACAGCGGACCATTTCCGGAGTTGTCGTTGATTCTCAGGGCGTTCCGGTAATCGGCGCCAGCATCCTCCTCGAGGGTACGAAAACTGTCGGAACAATCACCGACATCGACGGCAAATTCTCGATGAAGGTTCCCGCAAAGGGCCGTCTGGTCGTTTCCAGCATCGGTTTCGAGACTCTGAACGTTTCCCTCAGCGAGTCCACATCCTCCTACAACATCGTTCTTCACGAAGACGCGATTCTTCTTGATGACGTTGTCGTTGTCGGATACGGCGTGCAGAAGAAGGAGAGTGTTGTCGGCGCCATTTCACAGGTGCAGGGCGAAACCCTCGTCAATTCCGGTATTTCCAACATCACCAACGCCCTTTCAGGTAAGCTCTCAGGTGTCACCACGATGCAGTCTTCCGGTCAGCCGGGTAACAGCGACGCGGAAATCGTCATCCGAGGCGTCTCCAGTTTCGGAAGCAACAGCCCGCTGGTTCTCGTGGACGGCGTCGAGCGTGATTTCGCATCCATCGACCCGGACGAGGTTGAGAACATCTCTGTCCTCAAGGATGCCTCCGCAACCGCGGTCTTCGGAGCCAAGGGAGCGAACGGCGTAATCATCGTCACTACAAAGAGCGGAAAGGAAGGCAAGCCTAAGATGAAAATCTCCGTCTCCCAGGGTTTTGCCAATCCTATCAACACTCCGTCCCACATTGACAGTTACACCACTATGCAGCTTTTCAATGTCGCATCGAAGAATGACCAGAACTGGACCGAGATGAAGTCGCAGGCTGTCCTCAACGAGTACCGCAACCCTTCAAGCACGGTCAACTCCTACCGCTACCCTGACGTGGACTGGTTCGAACTTCTCTGCCGGCCTTTCGCACCTACTACCAACGCCAACTTCAACATCAGCGGCGGAACGAAGTTCGTCAAGTACTTCGCATCGGTCGGCTACACCAACGAGG
>CAYNDY010000043.1:0-13413 GCA_964396105.1 uncultured Muribaculaceae bacterium | reverse complement strand
CCGCGTAACGAAGCAGACCGCTTCTTTGCCGATGTTTTCACCATCTATTCAATGGCATACCTAAGGTCATCTTGTGCACCTTGTCGCGGGCGGCTGCAAGCACAGCCTCGTACTCCTCCCTTCCTTCCTCGCTCTTTCCCTTCACAATCTCCAGATGCTCGGCGGCGTTGGTGAGCACAGAATCGATAATGTCCGCAATCCACTCCATATCCTTCTCCACGAAGCCCCTCGAAGTGATGGCAGGCGTGCCGATCCTAAGACCTGAAGTCGAGAACGGAGTCCTCGTGTCGAACGGAACCATATTCTTGTTCACGGTGATGTCGGCCTTGCCGAGTTCCTTCTCGGCCTGTTTTCCTGTAAGATCCGGGAATTTGGTCCTGAGGTCGATGAGCATCAGGTGGTTGTCAGTTCCGCCGGACACAATCTTGTAGCCCTTGCGGATGAACGCCTCGCAGAGAGTGCTGGCGTTGGAGAGCACCTGCTTCTGGTAGTCAATGAACTCCGGCTGCATAGCCTCGAAGAACGAAACGGCCTTTGCAGCGATGCAGTGCTCGAGCGGACCGCCCTGAACGCCCGGGAAAACGGTGGAGTTTATAATCTGGGACATTTTCTTCACCTCGCCCTTAGGCGTTGTGATGCCCCACGGGTTGTCGAAGTCCTTGCCAATGAGGATGATACCTCCGCGAGGTCCGCGAAGGGTCTTGTGGGTCGTTGAAGTCACGATGTGGGCATATTTTACAGGGTTGCTCAGGAGCCCCGCAGCGATGATTCCGGCCGTATGGGCCATATCCACCATAAGGATAGCCCCCACCTTGTCGGCGATTTCCCTCATCCTGGCATAGTTCCATTCGCGGGAATAGGCCGAAGCGCCGCCGACGATGAGTTTCGGACGGCATTCGAGTGCGATTCTCTCCATTTCGTCGTAGTCAATCATCCCCGTTTCCTCGTTAAGTCCGTATGGGACAGCCTTGTAGAGGATTCCGGACATATTCACCGGCGAACCGTGTGTGAGGTGACCTCCGTGCGCGAGGTTGAGGCCCATAAAGGTGTCGCCCGGCTTCAGAACGGACATAAACACGGCCATATTGGCCTGCGCACCGCTGTGCGGCTGGACATTCGCGTACTCGGCGCCATAAATCCGGCAAAGGCGGTCGATGGCGGTCTGCTCGATTTTGTCGATGACCTCGCATCCGCCGTAGTAGCGCGCTCCGGGATAACCCTCGGCATACTTGTTCGTGCAGATTGAGCCCAGTGCCTCAAGCACCTGACGGCTTACATAGTTCTCGGAAGCGATGAGCTCAAGGCCGGTAGTCTGGCGGTCTTCCTCTTCCCGCAGCAGTTCAAAAATGGATAAATCTTGTTTCATATAGATGATATGGTTTCAAGTCTCAAAGATACGGCAAACTTTCGGATGCGCCACTCTTTTTCTGAAAAATGTGCTCCCGGTGCTTTCCCTAAGCCCCGCCCCTTCCGGGTTGCCTTCTATATTCTTTCCGAAACAGAGGCGGCGCGCACCAGAGTGGGGGCGAGCTCAATCTGGGTGGTGCTGCGCTGTCCGGTGGCTATGCACTCGAAGAGTAGCTTGGTGGCGAGTTTCCCCATCTCGTCGGTAGGCTGGGCAATGCGGGTGATGGCCGGGGTGAGGTAATCCATATATATATTGTTGTCGAAGGCGATGATGGAGATGTCGCCAGGGATTTTCAGCCCCGCCTCCTTTATGGCCCTCACCGCGCCGAGCATAATCGTGTTGCTCAGGGCGAAAATCGCGCTCGGACGCTCTTCCCCCGGGCGGCTTAGCAGAAGCTTCGTTTCAAGGTAGCCGTTCTGCTCCGAAAACTCGTTCCCCACAATCACTGCCCTCTCCCTCAGCCCCGCTTTTTCGAGCGCCGCGAGATACCCCGCGACCCTTTTCTTGTTCGGCATCGAGGCCGTAGCCCCCTGGATGCAGGCAATCCGGCGATGCCCGTTGAGGATGAGTTCCGAAGTGCCCTCCACGCTCCCGGTGTAGTTGTTCGTGGTTATGTAGGGGAGGGTGGAACCGGAAAAATAACGGTCCACGAGAATGACAGGCAGCACCTTGCGGTTGATTTCCTCGTAGAGGGCGGGGTCGTCTCCGCTCGGGATGGCAATGATCCCGTCCACCTGCCGCGAAAGAAGCGATGAGATTGCGCTCTTTTCCGTCTCGGGATTCTCCGCCGAGTCGGTGACGATGGTCGTGTAGCCCCTCCGGCGGGCCTCCTCAATCACGGAGCTCGCGATGTCCGCAAAGAATGGGTTGCCCACCGAAGGCACCAGAAGGCCTATCGTGTTGGTCTTTCTGGTGCGCAGGTTTTGCGCAAGGACATTCGGGGTGTATCCGGCCTCCTGAGCCGCCTTCCTGATTATTCCTGCAGTCTTTTCAGAAATTCTGCCGTCCTTTGACTTACCGCTCAAAACTCTGGACACGGTGGACGCCGAGAAGCCTGTGCGGAGGGCGATGGTTTCAAGTGTGGATTTCATTGCCTGAAGTTGGGTGTGTGGTTATTCGTGTTTCTCCCATATTGGTTACGAAGGGCGAAGCTACGACATTTGCGCAAGAAAATCAAACATCTTGCGCAAAATTTTTATCCTGTGACTTAAAAATAATCGCATCGTGAAAGACAATTTTTCTTTTTTATGAATACTTTTGCGCAATCGTTTGTGCCAGTCTTCCTTCTCAATCGCACGAGGGGGGCTGAGCCAGGAAAAACGAAACCGTATAATGATAACACAGCCAATATGGGAAAAATCGTTGTAATAGGCAGTGCGAACACTGACCTCGTAATCAATACTTCACGCATACCGGAACCCGGAGAGACAGTTCTCGGCGGCAACTTTATGATGGCTGCCGGCGGAAAGGGAGCCAATCAGGCGGTCGCCGCGCAAAGACTCGGCGGCTCTGTCACCTTTGTCGCCTGCGTCGGAGATGACCTTTTCGGAAAGGACTCGCTTGAGGGCTATAGGCGCGAGGGAATGAACACCTCATACGTTTCCGTCAAAAAGGGAGTGCCTTCGGGCGTCGCTACAATCGTCGTCGATTCGGCCGCAGAGAATGTAATCGTAGTCGCTCCCGGCGCAAATTCCGAACTCGGGAAAGCGGAAATCGACGCTGCCCGCTCAGAGATTGAAGCGGCGGACTTTGTGCTGATGCAGCTTGAGACTCCGATGGAGACAGTGGAATATGCAGCCGCCAGGGCATTCGAGGCGGGCACTAAGGTCGTTCTCAACCCGGCTCCTGCGGCGGAACTTTCCGACTCGCTGCTCTCCAAGCTTTGGCTCATCACGCCGAACCGCACTGAAACCCAGCTCATTACTGGACTTCCTGTAACAAACGAAGCTGAAGCCGCCGCCGCGGCCGAGGCTTTGGTCGCAAAGGGAGTGAAGAATGTCGTCATAACCCTCGGCTCCAAGGGCGCGTATGTCCTTTCGGAGGATTTCAGGGGCATTATCCCCGCAAACCCTGTCAAGGCTGTGGACACGACGGCGGCCGGTGACACCTTCAACGGAGCCCTCTGCGTGGCGCTTTCCGAAGGCCGCCCGCTGTCTGATGCCTGCCGCTTCGCCGCCAAGGCCTCGGCAATCGCCGTCACCAGGATGGGAGCCCAGCCGTCAATCCCGTTCCGCAAAGAAATCGCGCAGTAGCGCAAGCAATCTTCGAATAATCAATAACACTTCAATACTATGTTTATAGCAAACAGTCAATTTCTCGCAGTCATCCTCTGTTTTATCACGATGCTCTGCTGGGGTTCCTGGGGAAATACCCAGAAAATGGCAGCGAAGAGCTGGAGATATGAACTCTTCTATTGGGATTATGTCATAGGAATGGTCCTGTTCTCCCTGATTCTTGCCTTCACCCTCGGCTCAATCGGCTCTGAAGGAAGACATTTTGTCGATGACCTCGCTCAGGCAGACATCACCAGTGTCGCCTGGATTCTTCTCGGCGCTGTAGTGTTCAATGTCTCCAACATTCTTCTCTCCGCTTCCACGGCAAAGGCCGGAATGTCGGTGGCCTTCCCTCTCGGAGTGGGCCTCGCGCTCGTTGTCGGAGTCGTCAACAACCTGATTTTCCATCCGAAGCCTTCGACAAATGTGCCTCTGCTGCTTGTGGGCGTGGCTCTTGTGGTCGTGGCGATTGTCTGCAACGGAGTCGCTTCCGGCAAGGTGGACAAGGCGGAAAGGGACCCGAGGGAGAACCGCATGGGACTCCTTTATGCCGTCCTCGCGGGACTGATTATGTCCTTCTTCTCGGCTCTGGTCTATAACGGAATCGACATCGACAACATCCACAACCCTGCCCCTGGAATGCTCACTCCATACACCGGAACGGTGATTTTCGCTCTCGGAGTTCTCATCAGCAATTTCCTGTTCAATTGCGTGTTCACGCTTAACGACAGTGAGAAGCCTGGCGTAAGGTTCGCGGACTATTTCAAGGGCGACGCTAAGACTCACCTCGTAGGTATGCTGGGCGGCGCCATCTGGTGCCTCGGTACCGGGCTCAACTATGTCTCCGCAGGCACGGCCGGAGCCGCAGTAAGCTATGCCCTCGGTCAGGGCGCTCCGCTTATCGCCGCCATCTGGGGCGTGTTCATCTGGAAGGAGTTCAAAGGCGCGAAGAAGAGCGTAAACGCCCTCCTCGCCCTGATGTTCGTCCTCTTCATCGCAGGCCTCGGCCTTATAATCGCCTCCGGGAACTGAATGTTGTCCGATTAATCACTTTCTAATAATAATGCGAATATCAATTAAATACATTTTCGCTACGGCGTTGTCCGCTGCCTTGATCCTTTCCTGCACTCCGTCACAGGCGCAGAGGGAAACTGTGCCGGACGAACCGTCTCTTGAACAGATTACAGTTAGCAAAATCTGCAAATCCGAATCCGGCAAGCCTTATCTTGAAGTGGATGGGAAACCTTTCCCTGTTTACGGCGCTCAGATTCGTCTGGATGTGTTCCGTTCGGTGGACAAGCTGGACTGGCCTGCAATTGAGGAGTACTTCGCACTCGCGGAGAAACTCGGTGTGAACTGCATCCAGGTTCCCTGCCCGTGGGCATTCATTGAACCGAAGCAGGACCAGTGGGACTTTACCTGCGTTGACAAAACGATGGAGTTCGCTCTCAAACATAATCTGAAGGTGGAACTGCTGTGGTTCAGCACCAACTTTATAGGTGATTCCTACTCCTGGCTTGTGCCGACATATATCCTTTCACTGTCGTCAGTTCGTCTCAAACGGAACTCGGACGGAGACTTTCATCCTCTCTATGGGTATACTTATTCCATTGATTTCGATGATGATACGGTGCTCGAAAGAGAAGTTACTGCGGTCACAAGGCTCTTTGCCCATATCCGCGCCTGGGATGCAGAGAACGGAGAGACTCATCCGATTATAACCTGTCAGGTTCACAACGAGCCGGATGCTCTTGTGAGGTGGAGGCTTGATGAAAAGCAGATTGCCCGCAAGGACGGAACTCTTCTCACAAAGACCGAAGCCTGGAATATGACATTGAGGGCACTTGATGTTGTCGGAAAGGCGGTCAAAAGCAGTGCATACTCCGTTGCAACCCGCACAAACATAATTTCCGGAGATGGAGTGAAGGACTTCCCTCAGACCCCTGGCATATCCCCGAAGGATGTGTATACGCTGGATGGGATTGATTTTGTCAGCTATGACCCCTATATGTCCACTGTAAATCAGATTGCTTACGAAGTGAGTCAGTACGGGTCTATGGAGGGTAATTATCCGCTTGTGGCAGAAAACAGGGGAGATTATTCCAACACTCCGAGTCTTATTCTCGCGGCTTCAGCTTTGGGCGGGGGATATGACATCTATGACCTTGCGACCAGCAAATATATCTCCTCAAACAGCGCGTCTCCCTGGAATTCGGAAGGCATCTACTATTCCGACTTCACTCCCAAGCCTCAGGTTGCGCAGACAAAAATCCTTCTTGCGGGGCTCATAGAGGCCGGGGAGGATGTAGCCCTTACTCCGACAGAGAATTTCGCCGCGTTCAACCTCAAAGCGGACGCCCCTGAGACAAAACTGTCCCAGACCATCAACACTCCCGGTGCAAGGCTTACCTTCGAGACCTCAAACGGTGCGCTTGCTTTTGTCCTTGACAGAGGCGACACCCTTGTGGCGTTTACGACCAAGGATGCCTCTCTCACCGTCGCCAACGGAACGGTGACTTCCGAAAGCGGGAACACGCTCCAGATGACCGCGGGGAAAGTGTACAGGCTTCAGTTCAAGTCGGACGGAAGTCTTGGCAGCACGGCTAAAAAGAACATAGGTACCATATTTTAACAACACTAAAGATTATGAGAAATCCCTGTAAAACAGCGCTTGCCGTTGTTACGGCAATGCTTTTGAGTCTTGGCGCATACGCACAGAGCAGAGTTTCCGGAACAGTGACCGACACAGGCGGTGAACCGCTTCCCGGCGTGTCCATTCTCCTGTCGGACGGAGCTCAGGGCGGCACCATTACCGATTCAGATGGAAAGTATTCCATTGAAACGGGTGAGGCAAAATCCTTGATATTCAGCTCGATAGGCTTCGCTTCCCAAACTATTGACATCGTCGGCAGAGCGGTTATAAATGTCACTCTCGCCGAAGATATGAAACTTCTCGACGAGTCAGTCGTGGTCGGCTTCGCCACCCAGAAGAAGGTGAACCTCACCGGAAGCGTGGCGACGGTCAATTCCCAGCAGCTTGAGTCTGTCCCGGTAAGCAACACGGTCCTCGCCCTTCAGGGCCAGGTCCCGGGCCTTTCCATCAAGCAGGTCAGCGGACAACTCTATGGAAAGAATCCTACAATAACCCTGCGTGGACAGGGCACAATTGGTCAAGGTTCTTCCGGAAGCGTACTTGTCCTCATTGACGGAATGGAGGGTGACCTCTACAGCATCAACTCTCAGGATATAGAGAACATCTCGGTTCTCAAGGATGCCGCAGCTTCCTCAATCTATGGTTCCAGAGCTCCTTTCGGAGTCATCCTCGTGACGACAAAGAAAGGAAAGGAAGGCAAGATGCAGGTGAACTACAATAACAGTTTCAGGTTCAATACCCCGCTTAATCTGCCTCATTCCGCCGACTCTTATTCCTGGGCACTCTATTTCAATGATGCGGCCAACAACGACGGTAATGCCGACGATATCGGAGCAGCCCGTCTCCAGAGAATCAAGGACTATCAGGACGGAGTCATTTCCTACAACACCATCCCTGTGGGCAACCAGTGGGGAACGGCCTACACCGAAGGAAACGACAACATCGACTACTACGATGTTTTCTACAAGGATGTTTCCTTCTCCCAGGAGCACAATCTCAGCATCTCCGGCGGAAATTCCAAGATGAACTACTTCGTTTCCGCCAATTACCTTATGCAGGACGGTCAGTTCACTTTCGAAGGGGCGGACCTTGACGGGCTTAACCGAATGAATGTGTTCGGAAAAGTCGAGGCAAAACCGTTCGATTTCCTTTCAATCGGGTTCAGCAGCCGTTTCATCCGCGAGGATTATCACCAGCCTACAGCTCTGAGCGACGACATTCTCTGGTATTTCGGCCAGTATCTCTGGCCGGTCGCCCCGCTTTATGACCCGAACGGAAACCTTTTCAACGACCTCGCTCTCCGTTTCAGCAGGGGAGGTCAGACGACCATTTCCAACACCACTTCGTCAAACCAGTTCAACTTCACCCTCACTCCGTTGAAGGGCTGGAGAATCGTGGGCGACGTGAACTACCGCTACCGTTCCTATTTCAACAAAATTGTCGTGAAGGAAGTCTGGCAGACCTGTATAGACGGCGTTTCAAAGGGTAGTGTATGGGACGACCACACCGGAGTCACCAACGATGACGGCCGCAATCAGTATCTGAACACGAATCTCTATACCGACTATGAGAACAACATCGCCGGCAACTATTTCAAGGTGATGGCCGGTGTGCAGATGGAGTCATATTCCGTGAATAACACCTACGCCAAGAGAGAGGGGCTCATCGTGCCGGATGTGCCTTCAATCGACACGACCTCAGGCCTTTACAACGGCGAAGAAGTCAGCCCGGTAGTGGGCGGCGGCTCTTCGGCGTGGAGGACTCTCGGATTCTTCGGCCGACTGAACTACAACTACAAGGAAAGATACCTTCTTGAGACTAACCTCCGTTACGACGGCTCTTCAAGATTTGCCGCTGACAAGCGCTGGGGACTCTTCCCTTCAGTTTCAGCAGGTTGGAACATCGCCAAGGAGCCGTTCTTCGCCCCAGCATCCAAGTGGGTCAACACATTGAAGCTTAGGGCTTCATACGGTTCTCTCGGTAACCAGAACACAACGGCCTATTATCCGACATACGAGCAGATGAACTTCTCTAATTCGTCCGGATCCTGGCTTATCGACGGCAAGAAGACGAACATCGCCTGGCCGGCATCTCTGATAAGTTCGTCCCTCACCTGGGAGAAAGTCAAGTCCTGGAATGTCGGTTTGGATGTGGCGGCGTTTGACGGCCGTCTCTCCGCTTCCATTGACGGTTATGTCCGCAGGACTGAAGATATGATTGGACCGGCAGATGAGCTTCCTGTAATTCTCGGAACATCAGTGCCTTACACCAACAATACGGATATGCGCACTACAGGCTTCGACTTTGAAATCTCCTGGCACGACAGGGCGTTCGGTCAGCTTGACTACGGCGTGCGCTTCGTCCTTTCGGATGCAGTTACCAAAATCACCAAATACTCCAACCCATCAAAGACTCTCGGAACCTATTACGAGGGAATGACTTTGGGAGACTTCTGGGGCTATGAGTCCATCGGCATAGCAAGGACTGAGGACGAGATGCTTGAACATCTCATCACCCTTCCGAACGGCGGCCAGACCGCGCTCGGTTCCAACTGGCAGGCCGGCGACATTATGTACCGCGACCTTAACGGGGACGGCAAGATTGACTCCGGCTCCTGGACCACCGACGACCACGGCGACCTCAAGGTCATAGGTAACTCCACTCCGAGATTCAATTATGCCTTTGACATAAACCTCGCGTGGAAGGGCATAGACCTCAGGGTTTATCTTCAGGGAGTAGGAAAGAGGGATTATTTCCAGAACGGTAAATACTTCTTCGGAAGCTGCGGCTGGAGCAAGTGGGGCACTATGGTGCTCACCCAGCATCTTGACTACTACCGTGACGACCCTGAAAGCCCTCTGGGACTGAACACTGACAGCTACTATCCGCGGCCGTACCTTGACAGCGAGAAGAACGTGCAGTGGCAGAGCCTCTATGTTCAGGACGCTTCCTATCTCAGACTCAAGAACCTCCAGTTGGGTTATACCTTCCCGCAGAAGTGGATGCAGAAAGTCAAGATACAGAGTCTCAGACTTTTCTTCTCCGGAGAGAACCTTGCGACATTCACCCGTATGACCAAACTTTTCGACCCTGAGACCATCGGCGAAAACGAAACAGGAAATGTATATCCTCTTTCAAGGACATATTCCTTCGGATTAAGCGTCACTTTCTAAAGAATCCTTCTAAGAATCAAGAATATGAGAAGAATATTAAGATATATCGGCATTGCGGCGGCACTTCCGCTGCTTCTGACTTCCTGCGACGGTTTTCTGAACCTCAAGCCCGAGTCCAGCCTTTCTCCGGAGCAGTATCTGACGACGGAGGACAATATCGCCGCATACGCGACCGACCTTTACAACTTGTTCCCTTGCCACGGCACCACCAGCTGGGGCACCTGGACGAATGACAGCAACACTGACAATATGGCCTACGCCAACCCGAGCGATATTTTCGCCCCGGGTTACTGGAAAGTGGGACAGACCGGAGGAAGTTACGACTTTACCGGCATCTATCGTTGCAACTACTTCTTTGACAATGTGCTGGAGAATTTTGAGAACGGCAAGATCTCAGGTTCCGCCACAAACATCCGCCATTATGTGGGAGAAGTTTATTTCTTCCGCGCCTGGCAGTATTTCTTCAAGCTCGCAGACCTTGGAGATTTCCCTATCGTAAAGAATCTGCTTCCGGACAATCTGGAGAGGCTTACCGCAGAGAGCGTCAGAGCCCCGCGCAATGAGGTGGCAAGATTCATCCTCGAAGACCTTGACAAGGCAATCGAATATATGGGTGACAATGCTCCGAAAGGAGGCACGAACCGTCTGAACAAGGACTGCGCCCGCCTTATGAAATCAAGAGTGGCTCTTTATGAGGGAACCTGGCTCAAGTATTTCAAGGGTACGGCTTTCGTTCCCGGAACTGCCGACTGGCCCGGAAAGGCGACGAATCCGGATTATCAGTATCCTTCAGGAAGCATAGATGATGAAATCGCGTATTTCCTGAAAATCTGTATGGAGGAGTCAAAGGCTATAGCCGACAAATATACCCTTGTGGACAATACCGGCGTATTCCAGTCCTCTGCCGCCGCGGCAGCCAATCCATATTTCGATATGTTCGGCGCGACCGATATGTCCACTTACAGCGAAATCCTCCTCTGGAAAGCCTACAGCGTTTCCGAAGGCGTGACCAACTCTGTCGTGGAATTTGCCGCCGCCGCAAATCAGGGATATGGAATCACCAAGAGTATGGTTGATGCCTTCGTTATGTCCAACGGCCTTCCGATCTATGCCGCAGGCAGCGGGTATCCCGGCGATGCCGACCTCCTGAAAATCACCGAAGGCAGAGACTCCAGAGCCGAAATTTTCATCAAGAAGCCGGGCGACAGGAATCTCCACAGCACCCCCGGCCCCGAGTCATACGAGATTGAACCGTGGCCGAATATCGTAAGGTCAACAGCTTCTATGCGTTACACGACCGGTTATGCAATCCGCAAGGGTCTCAATTTCGACGGCGACCAGTCAGTGAGGGACAAAAGCTATGTGGGCTCCATCATTTTCAGGGCTGTCGAGGCTTACCTCAACTATATGGAAGCCTGCTATGAGGCAACCGGAGCGCTTGACGCTGATGCCAGGGCTTATTGGAGTGCAATCCGCAACCGCTCGAAAGTAGCTGACTATCAGATTACCATTGACAATACCGATATGGACAAGGAAAAGGAAACGGACTGGGGTGCATATTCCGCAGGTCATCTTGTTGACGCAACATTGTTCAATATCCGCCGCGAGCGCCGCTGCGAGCTGATGGCTGAAGGCTTCAGGCCGTACGACGTGCGCCGCTGGAGGGCTATGGACCAGATGATTGACACTCCTTATCACATTCTTGGAATGAATGTGTGGGAGACAATGTACACCAATGCAGATTTCCTTGCCGGCAACGACAACAACCTCAAGGAAGAGGAAAACATCTCCTCAAGGACATTCAGCAAGTATTGCGCTCCATATCACATCCTGTCCAACAATCGTGTGTATGAGGGTTACCGCTGGAAGATGGCCCACTACCTCAATCCTATAGCAGTGCAGCATTTCCTCATAACCGGTGGCGGGGATGCTTCACAGTCAACTCTCTATCAAAATCCGGGATGGCCTCTTCAGGCCGGTCAGGGCGCTGAATAATTATGAAGAAACCTTATCTCATATTGATTGCCGCTCTGTTTGCGCTCCTTTCGTGTTCGCCCTCACTCGGGACGGGCACGAAGGGCGGAAACGGTGGCGGAGGTGACACTCCTAAGGATACTCCGCAATATCGTCTTTCCGTTTGTGGAAAGCCGTTCCTGATGCTCGGGGCCCAGCTCCGCACCGACTATTTTATCCAGCTGGACGGCAGGACTCTCGACAACCTGGACGACTATTTCGCCCTTGCAGCAGGGCTGAACATAACCTGCATTCAGGTTCCGATAGCCTGGAGAGATGTGGAGACGGAGTATGACAAATACACCGATGCGGCAGTCAAGGCTTACATCGACTATTGTGAGAAATATGGCCTCAAACTCGAAATTCTGTGGTATGGAAGTTATATGTGCGGGTATTCCGTCGAGGGGTATATCCCTGCTTATGTGATTGACGATACCGCGACTTATCCTGAACTCAAGCCTTCAGCAGCCTATCAGGGTTGGCTCGGCAAGCAGTTCTATCTCAAACCCGGAAACAAGGCTCTTGTGGAAAGAGAGAAAAAGGCCATTGCGCAGATGATGCAGTTCGTCGCTGATTACGACAAATCGCTCGGAGAACCGCATACTGTCATCGGGGTTCAGATTGAGAATGAACCGGATATGCTCGCCACCCGTCACAATTCTGCACACGGCTATTCCGCCACTGACCTGTGGCCGAGTCTCCTGTGGCATCTGAATGAACTCGGATTGGCGGTAAAAGAGAGCCCGTATGACTGTTATACCCGTGTCAACCAGACTGTTACTTACGACGACTGGGTGTACTGGAGCCGGAAGGTCGCCCAAAGGGACGGGATTGACTATGTGGGCTTTGACCCGTATGTGAACGACATCCCGACACTGACCTCCTGGCTTACCCAAATTCAGGAAATCCCTGGAAACTTCTCCCACATCGCAGAAAACGGTGGCGAGTACGACAACAACGACCTTCTTACGCTGAGTGCCCTTGTTATGGGCTGCGGCTATGAAGTGTTTGAAGTCATAACCACTCCGCACGTCTATCTCAAGGACTGGACATTGAGGGGTGTGTATAATCCTGATTTTACTCCTAAGTCTCAGACTCAGAGGCTGATAGATGCCTACGGCATATTCAGGTCGGCCTGGTGGGATTTTGCAACCGCTTCGGTGAAGAATATGATCGGTTTCAATTTGAAGGATTCCTCGGGGAAGACCTCTACTGAAGAGACGGCATCCACCTCGTCGGGCACTTTCCGGTGGAAAACCGAAAACAGGGGAGTGGCGTTCGCAATTGAGGGAAGCAGTTATTTCACTGTCGGTTCGACCAAGGCTGACACTATGTATCTGGACTTCGCTCCTTCCTCTGCCGAAGCGGGCTATTATGACTCTGCCGGGAATTGGGTGAAAACCTCTGACGCATCCTCACGCTGCGGCAATGGAATGCTGCTTATGGAGGCAGGCAAGGTTTACAGACTGAAATTTTAGATAACAATAAACTAAATTACTGATACAATGAAAAAGTTTTTCCTTATTTGTGCCTGCGCGGGACTTATGCTTTCCTGCAACAAGGCTGGAGTGTCGAATCCTTCGATTGAAGTTGATACCGATACGATTACTGCTGTCAGCGATGGCGGCGATTTCAACATCAAGGTGACCAGCAATGTCGCCACGACCACGGAAATTACCTACGAAAGCGGTGAAGACTGGATTTTCCTGATGCCTAAGGTTCTCAAAGGGGACGGTACGCTGAAGTTCCAGATAAGCAAGTATCTTGAATATGACGCTACACGTACCGCCACTGCCACCATTTCCGGTGAAGGCGTGAGCAAAGTCATAAAAATTTCTCAGACAGGCCGTCCGAAACCTGTCGCAACTGATCTCGACCTTGGTCTCTATAATA
>CAYNDY010000042.1:0-13439 GCA_964396105.1 uncultured Muribaculaceae bacterium | reverse complement strand
AGGCCTCGGTTTTCCTGCATTTCCACCTCAATCAGTTCTCCGGCACGAGCCAGACGGTTTCGCTTCTTTTCGACCTGCACGAGCTGATGCGGGGACTTCCGCCTAAGGGAGAAAGAGGACATAGGCATCCTAAACATCCAGCCCCTTGTCCGGAGGGAATATGCGAGCCATTTTAGGCAAATGGTCTTTTTACACTGAAAAACAGTCCACATTTATATAGATATAACACCCCGATTATGAATAAGTTACACTCCCTCCTTCTCATTGCGGCCTCCTCGGCGCTGCTTCTTTCCTGCGGCCCCCGGGACGGCGTTTATGAAATCGACCTTTTCTCCACGAACGATGTCCACGGCTCCTATTTCGACTCCACATACGTCTCTTCGCGGACAAGAGGGTCTCTTCTTGCCGTAAACCACTATGTGGACAGCGTCCGGCACGCAAGGGGGGCGGAAAATGTAATCCTTATCGACGCCGGCGACTGCCTTCAGGGCGACAATGCGGCCTACTATTTCAACTATGTGGACACCGTTTCCACCCACCTCTATGCGAGGATGGTCAATTATATGAAATATGACGCCGTCTGCGTGGGAAACCACGATGTTGAGACCGGACACAGGGTCTATGACAGGGTCCGGAGCGAGATGCAGATGCCTTGGTTCGCGGCGAATTATCCGCGTACGGACGGCCCAGGGGCATATTTTGACGAGTATAAGATCCTTAAAAGGGACGGCCTTAGGATAGCTGTCATCGGAGCCGGCAACGCCAACATAAAGGCCTGGCTTACCCCTTCGCTCTGGGAGGGGATGGACTTTGTCCCGATCGTGGATATGATGCAGGCTAAAGTGGATGAAGTCCGTGGGAAGGAACATCCTGACATAGTGATAGTTGCAACCCACACAGCAACGGGCGCGGGAGACGGAAAATCTCTCGAAGCCGAGGGACTTGACCTTTTCAAGACCCTTAGGGGCGTGGATATTCTTCTCTGCGCGCACGACCACCGTCCTTTCACCGCCGAGAACTCCGACAGCACCTTTGCCCTCATAAACTCCGGCAGCCACTGCCGCAACATCGGCCACGGACGCATCAGCGTGGAGGTAAAGGACGGAAAAGTCGTTTCAAAGAAGGTTGCAGCGGAGCTTATCCCGGTCAAAAAGTCCCTGGTGGACACCGTTATGCGCAAGGCTTTCTACAAGGATTACCTGGCGGTGAAGGCGTTCACCACGCAGAAAGTCGGCGCGCTGCTCTCCGACCTCAGAACCCGCGACGGCTACACCGGGATGTCCGACTACCTCAATCTTGTGCACCGTCTCGGACTCTCTCAGAAGGGAGTTGAACTTTCGATTGCGGCGCCGCTCACTTTCGACGGCACCGTTAAGGCCGGAACGCTCATCTACAATGACCTTTTTACAATCTATCCGTATGAAAATCAGATGTTTGTGATTCAACTGAGCGGAAAGGAGATTAAGGACTATCTGGAGGCCTCCTACGACGGATGGATAAATACCCTGTCCGCTTCTGAGCTTTCCAAAAAGCCGACTGCAGCTTCGCCTGCGCTTTTGAAAATCGACCGCAGGGCCGATCCGCGCACAGGCCGCACCAGGTGGTCATTCCGCAACCGTTCCTACAATTTCGACTCAGCTGCAGGGCTGAACTACACCGTGGATGTGACAAAGCCTCGCGGGAAGCGCATCGTGATTTCCTCTATGGCGGACGGCAGCGCGTTTGACGAGGCGAAGCAGTACCGCGTGGCGATGACTTCCTACCGTGCCTGCGGAGGCGGAGGACTGCTCAGGGAGGCGGGGATTGACCCTGCGGAGATTGACTCGCGCATTGTGGAGAGGCTCCCGGAGTACAGGGATGTGCTTTACGACTATCTCAAGGCCCATCCTGTTCTCGACCCTGCCCAGGTGGGGGACCAGTCTGTTATCGGCCACTGGGAGTTCATCCCGGAGAAACTTGCCGGGCCGTATCTGGAGAACGACATTAGTCGTATATTTTAAAAGTCTACGCACGAAAAAAAGAGGATGACTTTTTGGTCACCCTCTTTATTGTTGATATATGTTGAAGAGTTATAGCTCTTCTATTAGTCGGATAAACAGGCGGTTCATCTTTTCACCTGCAGCGTCCGCCGCGCGAAGGATTTCGTTCTCGTCGGTCACATAGTCGTCCGGGTTGCTGTGCGCCTCGTCGGTGATGACCGAAACTCCGAACACCCTCAGACCGCAATGCCTTGCAGCTATGACTTCCGGCGTGGTGGACATCCCCACGGCGTCAGCTCCGATTTTGCGGAAAAAGCCGTATTCCGCCGGGGTCTCGTAGGTCGGCCCGGTGCAGGCGAGATAGACTCCCTCCTTCAACTCAATCCCTTCGGTGGCCGCTATGTGTTTCGCCATTCCGATAAGAGAAAGGTCATACGGCCTTGTCATATCCGGAAACCTCGGTCCGAGGTCCTCGTAGTTCGGCCCGATAAGCGGGTTCGGAAGCATATTGATGTGGTCGCGGATAATCATAAGGTCTCCGATGTGAAGACCGAAATCCACTCCTCCGGCCGCGTTGGAAACAAGCAGCGTGTTGATTCCCAGTACTTTGAGAATCCTCACCGGGAGCACGACCTGCTGCATCGGGTAGCCCTCGTAGCTGTGGTAGCGTCCCTGCATCGCGATGACGGTTTTCCTGCCCAGACGTCCCGCGATGAAATTTCCCTTGTGCCCGATGGCGGTTGCAAGGGGAAGCCCCGGAATCTCGGAGTAGGGGACGGTCACGGCATCTTCAATCTGCTCTGCGAGCCGTCCCAGCCCGCTTCCGAGCACAATCCCCACCTCGGGATGTCTATGGTCCCCGATCTTTGTCTGAAGCACCTTCGCGGCGTCAACAATCTTTGAATATCTTTCGTCCATTTAACTAATACCTTTAAGCACAACGCACTAGACCGCTTCCGGTCAATCCCATCAAAGCGAAGCAATCAAGCGTTCAAACAGCAGACTCATCCTCCCGGCGGCCGCATCCGCAGCCCTCACGACATCCGCACCGTCGTTCACATAATCCTCGGCGTAATCGTCGTGCGCCTCGTTGGTAATCACAGACATACCGAAAACAGGGATGCCGCAGTGGCGCGCAACGATAACTTCCGGAATCGTGGACATTCCCACGGCGTCTCCGCCCGCAAGACGGAAATACTTGTACTCCGCCGGAGTCTCGTAGGAAGGGCCCGTGCCGGCGATGTAAACGCCCTTTTTGAGCGGAATGTTGAGCTCGGCGGCTATGTATTCGGCCTTTTTGATGAGACCCAGGTCGTACGGACGGGTCATATCCGGGAACCTCGGACCGAAGTCGTCGAGATTCTTCCCGATGAGCGGATTAGGGAGCAGGTTGATGTGGTCGCGGATAATCATAAGGTCGCCGACCCGGAAGTCGTAGTTCACTCCTCCGGCGGCATTCGACACGAAAAGGTACTGAATGCCAAGCACTTTCATAACCCTGATAGGCAGAGTCACAAGATCCATCGGGTAGCCCTCGTAGTAGTGGAAACGGCCCTGCATCGCAATGACCTCCTTTCCTCCGAGCGTGCCCGAGACGATGTTTCCCTTGTGGCCGATCGCCGTTGAAACCGGAAAACCGGGGATTTCGGCGTACGGAATCACGGTCGGATTCTCGATTTTTCCCGCCAGCTCTCCCAGTCCGCTTCCGAGCACGATGCCCACAACGGGGGAGTGCCCGGCGATTTTCGTCCTGATGTACTCCGCAGCCTTCTGTATTCTTTCAATTCTTTCGTCCATAACTATTTTGTTTCCAAATGGTATAAGTAATTGGTTGTTAATATGGTGTTGTTCATTATAAACCCATTAGGAGAGGCTATCGCATAATCCTACCCAGAACTTTTCGCGCCTCGCTGAGAATTTCCGCTTCGCCTTCGACTTTCCGGCCCCTCATCACGAACTTTCCGTTGCAGATGACAGAGTCGATGCAGTCGCTGTGGGCCGAATAGACCAGCCCTGCAAGGAACGAGCCCGGGGAGAGGAAATTATAGTTGTCAGTTTCGACAATATTTATGTCCGCAATCCTTCCCTCCTCGATGCGGCCCGTGAGCAACCCCAGGGCATCCGCGCCGTTAACCGTCGCCATATCAAGCAGTTCGTCCAGCGGGCAGACCGTCGGGTCGAATCTCCATCCCTTCTGCATCATCGCTGTGGTCTTCATCGCCTCCAGCATATCCAGATTGTTGGACGAAGCGCATCCGTCCGTTCCGATGCAGACCTTGCAGCCCGCTTCCTTGAGTTCGCGGTAGGCGAAATGGTAGCCGCTGCTGAGCTTGAGGTTGGAGTTTATGTTGTGGACGCAGGTAACCTTGTGGCGTCCAAGCAGTTCGATGTCGTGGTCGGAAAGCCAGAGAGTGTGCGCCGCAACCAGGTTCGGACCCAGAACCCCGATGCTGTCGAGGTATTCCACCGGGCTCAGTCCTCCGTGAGCCGCCCGGCTGTCCTCCACTTCCTTGCGGGTCTCGGACAGGTGGATGTGCAGCGGAAGGTTGTGCGAGCGGGCAAATTCCGCCGCCCAGATCATCATAGGCTCGCTCACCGAATATGGAGCGTGGAAGGCCATAGAAAACCTGAGGTTTTTCTCCCACTGTTTCGAAGCTTCGTACATTTTCCAGCACCTCACCTTCTCGATTTCGTTTTCCGTGTCGGTCATCTTGTTGATTACGACGTAGGACGAAACCGGCCTCAGTCCCATCTCCACGGCAGCCTTGTGCGCCACGAGCGGGTACCAGTAGTGGTCGTTGAAAGTGGTCGTTCCGGTCTTTATCATCTCCAGGCAGGCGACCTTAGTCCCCCAGTACACGAACTCCTCGTCGAGGTGCGACTCGATTTCCCAGACTTTCGCGAGCCATTCGTGGAAGGCTATATCCTCTCCCACGCCCCTCAGAAGTGACATAGCCGCGTGGGTGTGCATATTCACAAAGCCCGGAACGGCCGCCTTTGTGCTGCAGTCAACGACCTCGAGGGCCTCCTCGGCAGGGACTGAACCGGTGGGGACAATTTTAGCAATGGTGTCGGAATCGATGTAAATGTCGCTTCTGACATCGTTGCAGAGGATATTTTTAAGAAGAATGTCGTGCATACGAATTTCGATAAATTTTCCAAAGATAGGAATTTTCTTTGACATTTCGGGTATTCTTGCTATATTTGCAAAGTGGGTTTTAAAAGCGACGAAATGCTCGACAACATCAGACAGCAATATATCCGTTTGGTTTCCGCATACGAAAGTGAAAAGGCGGAAAGGCTGAAGCTGGAAGAAGAAAACCGTCGGCTCTCCGAGCAGTGCAAAACCCGTGAGGAAAAGATTACTGAGTTAGAAAAGAAAATCGATAACCTTAAACTCGCCAACGCATTTTCGGGCGCAAATGAGCGCACCCCGGAGGCGAAGAAGAAGATTGAGGCTCTTGTGAAGGAGATTGACAGGTGTATAGGCTTGATGGAGGGTTGATTATGGGAAGAAGCATTACTGTGAAAATTCTTGGGACTGAATACACCTTGAAGGCCACATCCGAAAAACAGGAGCAGTTCATCCGCACGGCGGCGAAAAACATAAACGAGATTTTCGAGGCTTATGCGAGCAAGTTTGACTCGCGTTCGAAGGAAGATGTCCTCGTTTTTATGGCGCTGAACGTCTGTATGACGAACCTCAACTATCAGGAACAGATGGCTGCGCTTCAGAAGGAGGCGGAGAATCTCGAAAGGGAGATGAAAGGTTATATCGAAAAGATTGAAAGATAATCCGTTAGCTGCTCACTTGCTGAAATCAACACCAATTCGGTAACAGAGTATGCTCGGGAAGGGGAAGACGGACCTAGGTGACCCTTCGGGGGATTCCGCTTGCGGGACGGAGGATTTCTGAACCTTACGGAACTCAAATCTTAATTTATTTAAGGTTTCTGTCAATCGGGCTAACGGATTTTTTTATACAGTGGTCGTTTCCTGTTGGAGACGGCCACTTTTTTGTTGAATTTTATAAATTATTGATATACAACTTAATAACTTTTTTATGATACTTTATTATATACTAGCCGCCGTTGCGGGAGCAGCCCTCGGAGTGGGAATATATCTTCTCGTGAGGCATTTTGTAATGAAAGGTCGCAAGGACGAAATCATCGAGCAGGCCCGTCTCGAGGCCGAAAACATAAAGCAGGAGAAGATTTTCCAGGCAAAGGAGAAATTCCTCCAGCTCAAGAACGAACACGAGAAAACGGTCAACGAGCGCAACGCCGCCATCAAGGAGACCGAGAGCCGTCTAAAGCAGAAGGAAAACACTCTGAATCAGCAGAATGCGGAGCTTCAGAAAAAGCAGAGGGAGGCAGACTCCATCAGGGAGAACCTCAAGGCTCAGGTTGAAATCGCCAACCGCAAGTGCGACGAATACAACCGCCTTCGCGAGCAGGCCAACCACCAGATTGAGAGCATCGCCGGGATGAGCGCCGCCGAGGCGAAGAACATCCTTATGGAGAATATGAAAGCGGAGGCGAGAACCGAGGCCCAGTCCTACATCAACGACGTTATGGACGACGCCCGTCTGAACGCCACAAAGGAAGCCAAGAGGATAATAATCAACACCATCCAGCGCACCGCCACCGAGACCGCAATCGAGAACGCAGTAACTGTGTTCAACATCGAGAGCGACGAGGTTAAGGGCCGCATCATCGGCAGGGAAGGACGTAACATCCGCGCCCTCGAGGCAGCGACCGGAGTTGAAATCGTCGTTGACGACACCCCTGACGCAATCCTCCTTTCCGCCTTCGACCCGGTCAGAAGGGAAGTCGCAAGGCTTTCTCTGCACCAGCTCGTGGTTGACGGACGTATCCATCCGGCCCGCATCGAGGAGGTTGTCGCAAAGGTGCAGAAGCAGCTTGAGGACGAGATTCTTGAAATCGGAAAGAGAACCTGCATTGACCTTGGCATCCACGGCATCCACATCGAGCTCATCAAGCTCATCGGCAGGATGAAATACCGTTCTTCATACGGTCAGAACCTTCTCCAGCACGCCCGCGAGGTGGCAAACATCGCCGCCACAATGGCTTCAGAGCTCGGTCTCAACGCGAAGGCAGCCAAGAGGGCCGGCCTTCTCCACGACATCGGAAAGGTTTCCGACGAGGATCCGGAGCTTCCGCACGCACTCCTCGGTATGAAACTCGCCGAGCAGTACAAGGAGCGTCCTGAAATCTGCAACGCAATCGGAGCGCACCACGAGGAGGTGGAGATGACTTCAATCCTTTCTCCTATCATCCAGGTTGCCGATGCAATCTCAGGTGCAAGACCGGGAGCACGCCGCGAGGTCATCGAGTCCTACATCAAGAGGCTTAAGGATCTTGAGAACATCGGCCAGTCATATCCTGGCGTCGTGAAGGCTTACGCAATTCAGGCAGGCCGTGAGCTCAGGGTAATCGTCGGAGCCGAGCAGGTCACCGACGCTCAGGCCGAGACGCTTTCAGCCGACATCGCGAAGAAGATTCAGGATGAGATGACTTATCCGGGACAGGTCAAGATCACCGTCATCCGCGAGACCCGTTCAGTCGCCTTCGCAAAATAGCGGGAGCGCGCTCTGTGCCCCATCCTTTCACGCATACCCTTGATTTATCGTTAAATTATGACAAAATCAATTGTAAATAAATTGGTTATGCTGCTCGCGGTTGCCGTGGGCAGCATTTCTTCACTCTATGCCGACAATCTTTCGTGGAAGGTGGATACGGCAAGGGAAGGAGAAACGGTTTCAGTTACATTCACCGGAACGCTCTCCGAGGGTTATCACACCTACCCGCTAACGGACGAGTTTTCCGCTCCGGAGATTGAATTCACCTCCCTGGTGAACTGCGAAAAGACGGGGGAGCTGGAAGAGGGGAGCGAAATTACCGTAAACGGAGATTCCCGCACGGTGGAAGGCAAACTGGTTCTGACGCAGAAATTCCGGGTGCTTGACCCTGCAAAGGGAGCATCTGTCAAATGCACTTCAAGGGTTGTATGCTGCATTGCTACAAGCTGCTATCCTCCTGAATATCACGACTTTGATGTTGTGCTCTCAGAGGGAAACGCAGCAGGTGCTCCGGGCGCCGGGGACGGTACCTCCGCATCCGTTGAGGGCGAGTCTGTTTCGACCGCATCCGACAGCGCGGCTTCCTCAAAGGGGAGCGCTCCGTTTGACTGGGGGCTTGTCCTGCAGGCCATTCTCTGGGGCTTTGCGATGCTTCTCACCCCGTGCGTTTTCCCGATGGTGCCGATGACGGTTTCCTTCTTCCTCAAGAACTCCGGAAACGCCCGCAGGGGAAGGTTCAACGCCTTTATGTACGGAGTTTTCATCGTGCTTCTCTACACGGTCCCGATTTCCCTCATAATTCTCATAACCTGGATTGCCGGGGGAGATGCCGTTACGGCCGACATATTCAACTGGCTTGCAACGCACTGGCTGCCGAACATAATTTTCTTCATCGTCTTTATGACTTTCGCGGCGTCGTTTTTCGGAGCGTTTGAAATCACTCTTCCATCCTCGTGGGTGAACAAGGCTGACGGCAAATCAGAGCGCAAAGGGCTTGTGGGTGTGTTCTTTATGGCCCTCACTCTCGTGCTGGTTTCATTCTCCTGCACGGGTCCGATTGTGGGCACGGTGCTCATCCAGTCCACCTCCGGACAGTTCTGGATGCCGATTGTGACGATGTTCGCATTCTCGGTGGCCTTCGCGCTTCCGTTCACGATTTTCGCCCTGTTCCCGTCGCTGCTTACAAAACTCAAGAGCGGCAGCTGGCTCGGGAGCGTCAAAGTTGTGCTCGGATTCATTGAGGTGGCCCTCGGATTCAAATTCCTCAGCGTCGCCGACCAGACCTACCACTGGGGGCTTCTCGACAGGGAGGTTTACCTCGCAATCTGGATTGTGGTCTTCACGCTGCTCGGATTCTATCTCCTCGGAAAAATCCGTTTCGCACACGATGAAAAGGTGGAGCACATTTCAGTGAAGAGGCTCGCCCTTGCAATCATCGACTTCACATTCGTCGTGTATATGATTCCGGGAATGTTCGGCGCTCCGCTGAAGGCTCTCAGCGGCTATCTCCCGCCAATCGAGACCCAGGATTTCGTTCTCGGAAGCGGCAACGCCGCAGTGGCGAACACGGCCTCAGCTGACTATAATGACTCCTACGGACAGCGTTACGACCTCAAGATGCCGCTTGGCCTTCACGGCTATTTCACCCTCGAAGACGGGATTGCAGCCGCCAGCAGGAGCGGAAAGCCGATTTTTGTGGACATAACGGGCCACGGCTGCGTGAACTGCAGGGAGATGGAATCAAGGGTCTGGAGCGACCCTAAGGTGCTGGAGCTGCTCTCGACAAAGTTCGAGGTGGTCGCTCTGTATGTCGATGACAAGACTCGGCTCGATGAGGCCGACTGGGTGAAAGCTGAAAACGGCGAAGTCTATAAGGAAATAGGCCGCGCTAACGCCTACATCGCCCGCACCCGCTTCAGCGTGAACTCCCAGCCGAACTATGTGCTTCTGGACAGCGAAGGACGCCAGATAGCTCCCGCCCGGGGCTATGACCTCAGCATCCCGGGATTTATCTCCTTCCTTGAGCAAGCGCTTTAGAGACTGTAGCTCAAACATATAAGTCAAAAAATAGGGCTCAAGCATCCTTGAACCCTATTTTCTTTTTGTATTCCTCGAGCCTCTTGCGAAACTCTTCTTTTCGCTTCCGCTCTGCTTTTTCCTTGCGGGCGAGGTAGTCCTCTCTCCGCTTTTCGAGATAGTTGTCTGCCATATAAATGCGGCCCGCCAAAACCGGGGACCGCTTTTTTACGCGTTTACAGCTCCTCGAAGTTTACATTCGAGTTGTACCCGTCTGAAGCGGGCTTCTCGATTTCAGGAGCGTTCTTCTTGATGTAGTCAATGACCTCCTGAAGGCCTTCGGAGAACTTCTCGAAATCTTCCTTGTAGAGGAAAATCTTGTGTTTGTCGTATGTGAAACGGCCGTCGCCTTCGACGCGGCGCTTGCTTTCAGTGATTGTCAGATAATAGTCATTGCCCTTGGTGGCTTTGACATCAAAGAAATAGGTGCGTTTCCCCGCTTTCACAGGTTTAGAATAAACATCCTCCCCGTTACGACCCTGAGCATTGGCTCCATCATAATCTTCGCTGTACATCTTAGTTTTATTTTAGTTAAATAATGTTTCCATTCATCGCTCTCTTTTTTTGCAAAAGAAGAGTAAATCTTCGCAAAGATATAGTTTTTTTTCTCAAATCGTGTGTATCTTTGCAGGAAATATGCGAAAGAAAATATGCTCAATCGAAGAATACTCAGAATAAAGGCGTTCAAGACTGCTTACGCCTGCGTGTTGTCGGGAAATATGGGAGTGGAAGACGCTAAGGCGCAATTGAAGGAGTCCTGCGAGGCCACCCGCGACCTCTATATTTTTATGTCGGGGGTCGTAAGCCCGCTCACCCAAATCGCCCGCGAGAGGGTGGAAGCCCTGAAGGCCAAGTTCAACCCGACCGAGGAGGAACGCAACCCGAATATGAAATTCTGCGAAAACCGCCTTGCGGTGGCTCTGGACGAGGACGTTGACCTTGCGAAACTCCTCAAGCAGAAGAAATTCTCCTGGGCTCAGTACGACCTCTTCCTTAAAAAGGTGCTGGACTCCGTCTATTCAAAGAAATACTTCGCCGATTATATGGCCTCCGGTGAGTCATCCCTCGAGGAGGACTGCAAACTCTTCATCCACATCTTTGAAGAGGAATTTGTTGATTCAAAGGAACTTGCATCCATCCTTGAGGATATGTCCCTCTACTGGAACGACGACCTTGCCTACTCCCTCACATACTGCTGCAAGGCATTTGAGGACATAGCCAGGGGCGGGAAATGGACTCTCCCGAAGCTCTACCTCAGCCAGACGCGCCAGGGTGTTGCCGGCGTGGAGGATGACGAGGTTTTCGTAAAGAGACTTCTGAGCCTTACTCTGGTAAACTACGACAAATACTCGCAGATGGTCTATGACAATGCCCGCGGATGGGACGCAGACAGGCTTTTCCTTTCTGACGTTGTACTCGTGGTGATGGCCCTTGCCGAGGTGATGGACTTCCCGACAATCCCTGTGAAGGTCTCAATCAACGAATATGTGGAGCTCGCGAAGTTCTACGGCACTCCGAAAAGCCGTGTGTTCGTGAACGGAATCCTCGACAGGATTGTGAAGAAACTCTCCGAGGACGGACAGCTCCAGAAGAGTCTTTAACTTCTGAGTTGGTATTGACTTCACTTCCTCGCAGACTATAATTCGACTACCAGTAATACATTGATTATTAACTAAATAAATTGATATTATGACAGCTCTTATTTCATTCCTGCAGTCTGCTCCGGCAGCCCAGGGCGCTTCATCCGGCGGATGGACAATGTGGGTTATGCTTCTTCTCATTTTCGTTGTTATGTGGTTCTTTATGATCCGCCCGCAGCGCAAACAGCAGAAGGAACTCCAGAAATTCCGTGACGGCCTTCAGAAAGGCGACAAGGTCGTGACTGTCGGCGGCATCTTCGGCACCGTTGTCGATGTGAAGGAGAAATATGTCGTTCTCGAGGTTGACAAGGATGTGAAGATCCGCGTGGACAAGAACGGCGTCGTCAAGGACTACTCAGAGGCTGAATCTACTTCAACTGCCGCTTCTACAAAATAGTACGACTTCCATAAAAAGCAAGTAGGTCTACTCTTAAGTGTTGCTCTTGGGTAATACTATTTGATAATTCTTATGAAGCGTTTTTTCAGCAGGCTTCGGGATTTTGTTAAAGTCAACAGACGGGATTTGACGGTTTTCTTTCTTTCCCTTCTGCTGGCTTTCAGCATTTGGCTCATCCACAACATCTCTCTGCGCTACAGCGAGGTGCTGACGGCCACCGTGTCCGTAAAATCCAGCCTCACCGGAAGAAGAAACGTTTCGGCCAACAACTGCATCGTCATCGCGCGCTGCAGGGCCACCGGCTACAGCATCCTTCGAAACAAACTCCTCGGGGGCGGGAAACCTGTCACCGTGGAACTGGAGCCCGGAGTCCTCAAACGCAAGGAAGGGGATATGTTCTACATCGTTCCGGAGACTATGCCTGAAATAGGGAAGACCATATTCGGGGCAAATGTAACGACGGAGTACTACATCACCGACACCCTTTTCTTCTCGTTCCCTACCGAGTTCTGCAAGAGAGTTCCTGTAATCCCGATGGGGGAGGTCGAGTGCAAGGCTCAGTATATGAGCGTAAAGGGCATAGAGCTCAAGACCGACTCCATTGACATCTACGGCGACCCGGCACGGCTTGCGAACGTTTCAAAAGTGCTGACACGGACTGTGTATCTTAACGAGCTCGACTCCGACGCCCTGGGGCAGGTGGAACTTGAACCGATAACCGGCGTGAGACTTTCCCAGAGCGAAGTTGAGTACACCGTTTCTGTGCGGCGCTATGTCACCCAGACGGTGCCGATGGAGATCGAGGTGAGGGGAGTGCCGGCTCGCAGGAGTCTTTCGGTATATCCGCCGACTCTTGACGTGACGCTCAACTGCCAGTTCCCTCTTGCGGTGCGGCCCGATTCGGTGAGCGTGCTGTATGTCGATTACGCTGAGTTCGAGAACTCCCGCAGCGGCAAATGCCTAGTCCACCTCGATCCGCTTCCTGACGGGGTTCTGAGCGCGCAGCTTCAGACTGAGGTCGTCACCTGCATAGCTAAATAGCTTATAACGGAGGATGCGCCCCTTTTCGGCGTGCACCCTCCCAAGTGAAACAATAAACAATTTATTATTATGAAAACAGATCTTGCAAAGATACTTTCAATCTCAGGGCAACCCGGACTTTTCCAGTATGTCGCCCACGCACGCAACGGCATCATCGCCGAGGCTCTTTCAGACCACAAGCGCAGCTGCTTCGGTCTTACGAGCAAAATGACGTCCCTTTCCGACATCTCCATCTACACCGATGAGGGAGAGATGAAGCTTGCCGAGGTGTTCACCCATCTGAGGGACGCTCTTGCGGGCGCTGAGGCACCATCTTCAAAGTCAGACGCCGAGACTCTCAAGTCTCTTTTCCTCAAGGCTGTGCCTAACTATGACGGCGACCGCTTCTATGTTTCCCATATGAAGAAGGTTGTGGACTGGTACAACTGCCTTCTGAAGTATGCTTCCCTCGATTTTGAGAATCCTGAGGAGGCTGAGGAGTCCGAAGCTGAAAAGGCCGAATAATTTATGGCAAAAAAAAGACTTCAGATTATAACCCGCGGCTGTTCGAAGAACAAGGTTGACACCGAGCACATTCTTTCGCAGGTCGCTTCCGATTACGCTCTCGTTCCCGAAGAAGGGGACGGGGGCGAATTTGTCGATGTCGTGGCAGTGAACACCTGCGGATTCATCGGCGACGCGAAGGAGGAATCAATCAACACGGT
>CAYNDY010000041.1:11356-13656 GCA_964396105.1 uncultured Muribaculaceae bacterium | reverse complement strand
ATCTTGTCCCGATTGAGAAGATACAGCGACGGAATGGCCCTCACATCATAAAGCAACTCCGTGCGTATCACATAGTTAGGGTCATACCCGTTGTACCACGACTTGGGATATATCGGCATATATTTGTACCACTCCCCGAGGTCCTCGTCGATGTAAATGTTCAGCACGGCGAGATCCCCCCTTGCTATCATCGGCTCCATCTCCCCATATCCCTTCAGGGCGTCGATAATCTCCTTGCAGGCGTTGCAGCCGGGGTTCGAGAAGAAAAGAAGTGTGGTTTCTGCCTTTATGCCGTAGAGGGAATGGATGCGGCCGTCGCGGTCGGAAAAGCGGAAGTCCGCCGCAGGGGTCCCCACCTTGTTGAGGGCACATTTGCGCGCGGTCTCGGCGGCTCTTTTGCGGACAGCCTCGGGAAACAGGTCCGACGCGGCCTTCGCCTCAAGGAACGGGCGGTACCAGTCCTCGTTTCGCATAGGCGAGTTGGGGTCGTAGAGATATTTCTCGATTATTTTGTCAACGCTCTCAAGCACATTTGACGCAGTGTCGGCCATTTCGCAGGCGGCGGCGCGTTCAAAAAGCCTCCCCACAGCCTTCTCGGCCACCTCCATCGGCACCATATCCAGCACTCCGCACCAGGAGGCGAACGCCTGCTCGAATTTGTCGGAAGGAACTCCGGCAACATGGGTGGAGTCGCAAAGAAAATGCGCCTGAGGCTCCTCGGAGCCCTTTCCGGAGCCCTTTCCCTGGGCATTCTTTGAGCCTCTCCCGGATGCGCTCTTAGGGGAATCCCCGCCGCCGACAGGCTTCAGAAAAGAGTCGAAGTAGTGCAGCGCGACATATTCCATCCGCTCGGAAGCATCCTCAATAAGAGAGGGCACGGCAATCTGCGGAAAAGCCCGCTCAACCCCCTCTTCGGCCGCCTTCTTCCCGCCTCCGCCGCAGGAACAGAACGCCCCTAAGGCAAAAACGCCAAGAAGAAGCCCTGCTGTCGCTTTTTTCCAAAACGGCAGGCCGGGCCCTGCAGCCGCATATTTCCAAGAAATTGTCTTCATATCCCAAAATCCAAGTCCACCCCAGGCGCGAAACCCCGAACCTTTAATTCAACTTTCGCGAGAGCCTGACTTATTCACATTAAATCCGACAAAAATAACCAATTTCCGCCGTTTCTCAAAGCGCCGCAGCAGAAGGAATATATTAATTCTGTCAGCGTTTGTTTTGCAATCCTGTTATTAGTAACTAAATTTGCCGTATGACAAAAAAACTCACTCCGCTTCTTTCCGCCCTTGCAGGCGCGGCGCTTCTTCTTTGCACTTCGCTTCCCGCCGGGGCGCAGTTCTACCTTGCCGGCGACGACCCCTGGTTCAAAAGGTGGTACAGCATCGAGTCTGAGAACTACAAGATAATCTACCCGCGCGGTCTGGACTCCCTCGCAAGGGTCTATGCCCGCGAAATGGAAACCTACCGCAAGGCCGTGGGGCTCACTTCGGGCTACGTTCCGGGGGACCACACCAGGGGCAAGATGCCGGTAGTTCTCCACGCATATAACTCCGTGTCAAACGGTTCGGTGGCGTGGGCTCCGAAAAGGCTGGACGCCTACACTCTTCCCGAGATGTACACCAGCGAGGCCCATCCCTGGGTGCGACAACTTGCCGTGCACGAATCGCGTCACATCAGCCAGATGCAGTTCGGACTGAGCAACGCCCAGCGGCCGTTCGGATGGTTTTTCGGAGAAATGTGGAACGGGCTCACGGCAGGACTCTACGCCGAAAATTCGTTCCTGGAGGGCGATGCCGTGGTCGCCGAGACTGAGCTGAGCCGCTCCGGAAGGGGACGCAAGGCCGATTTTCTCAACTACTATATGGTCTGCTTCGACCAGGGCGACCTTCGCGACTGGAATCAGTGGAGATTCGGCTCCCAGCGGAAATACACCCCGAACTACTACGCCCTCGGGTACCTTACCTACGGCGGTCTGAGGTGGGCTTATGACCTGGACTCCTACACCGCCGAATACCTTGACTACGCCTCCCGCCACCCGATCAGGCTCGATGTGAGGGAGGTCATCACCAAGCGCCACACCGGGAAGGACCTCATCCGCTCGTTCCCTGCCGTAAGGGACTCAGTGACAAAGGTTTGGCAGGCTGACGCCGAGAAGAGGCGGCCATATATGAGAATGCAGCAGCTAACCCGCGAGCCACGGAAAACCGCTGATTATGAGGGGCTTCTGGTGCAGGGGGATAATCTCTATGCGATAAAAAGCGGATATAACGACAACTATCAGTTGGTTCAAATCTCTCTGCCGG
>CAYNDY010000041.1:8947-11256 GCA_964396105.1 uncultured Muribaculaceae bacterium | reverse complement strand
GATTCCCTGAATATCCTTCCGGAGCGCTTTATAACGCATTTTGCCAGCTACACCGGGCCACTTAAATACTCCCCGGCTACAGGCCGCATCTACTGGAGCGAAAGCATCGCCGACGCCCGCTGGACCCTTAAATACACTTCCCGCATCCGCAGTCTTCGCGAAGGGCACCGCGGCAAACGGAGCCTCACGGGAAGCGGCTGGCTCTATAACCCCGCCCTTTCCGCCGACGGACGGATGATGGCCGCGGTGGAGCTCAAAACGGAAGGTGGCTCGCGTGCAGTGGTGCTCGACCCTTCATCGGGAGAAAGGCTCTTCGCAGTCGATGCCCCGGATTCTCTTCAGCTTGCGGAACTCGCCTGGATAGGCGGAGACATCTATGCCACCGCAGTCAGCCGCGATGGCTTTGGAATATACAGGCTCTGCGGGATGCAGTATGCCTCTGATGGAGAGGATGGGGCCTCTGAAACGGACTCTGAAGGAATGGGAGCAGAAGAACGGCAGTGGGAATGGAGCGAAGTTCTCGCCCCGACTCCTGTGCAAATCAAAAATTTCCAAAGTAAAGGCTCCCTGCTGTTCACTTCTGACAGGACCGGAGTCAACGAACTTTATAGACTGAGCCCCGAAAACGGCGCTGTCTCCCAGCTCACATCCACCCGCTACGGAGCCTCCGACTACCAGTTCGACTCCACTCTCACCTGGCTCTACTACTCCTCCCAGACGATTAAGGGCAAGATGATTTTCCGCACCGCCGCAAAAGACCTCCCCGCAAAGCAGGTGAACTGGAACGAGAGGTACTCCTGGCCCATCGCTGAAAAGCTCTCCGAGCAGGCCAGGAGAAGAGCCGAGACGCTCTACGGCGACGCCGACCTCCTGCGCCACGAAGAGCAGCGGGCCGACACTATGACGCTCTCCGCCCCGAAAAAATACCACAAGTTTCCGCAGATGTTCCGAGTCCACTCCTGGGCGCCGTTCTATGTGAATTTCCCGGCCCTGATGAACTCCTCCGACCTCGGGGACAACATTTTCGACTACATAAACCTCGGCGCGACGGCGGTTATCCAGAACCAGCTCGGCACATTCTCCGGCATCATCGGCTACTCCGCCCACACGGACAAATACGCTTCCAAGAGCGCAAACGGCCGCACCCCGTGGAGACACTCCGCCCACCTCAACCTCACCTACAGCGGCCTCTACCCCGTTTTTGAACTCAATATAGACTTCAACGACAGGGCGGCCCGGCAGAGCACCATCTTCCTTCGCGAAGTCCAAAAGAACGGCTATCAGGTCCTGACCCACTCCGAGGCAGAGAACAATGTCCCGAATATCAGCGGAACTCTCAGCGCCTACATCCCGTTCAAATTCTCCTCCGGCGGATGGAGCAGGGGCTTCACTCCGAGGGTCTCCTACTACCTGAGCAACGACAGGCGCGACGCCAACGCATATCTTTTCCGCGCCACAGGTCCGAGGCTCTCTGACGGCATCCCGTATGGAGCCTACCCGTCCTCGGACAGCGGTCTTCGCACCCAGTGGATTCAGATGGGAAAGATGAACGCAGGCTACCTTAAAAACCTCCCGACCCAGCAACTGACGGCTTCAGCAAGCCTCTACGGCATTCTCTCCACCACCAACTCCGCGGTCTATCCGCGCTGGGGAGGCGGAGTGCAGGCGGGGATCAGCTACCCTCTAGGGATGAACCACTGGTACTCCCCTGTAGCCTACGCCTATGCCTACGGATATTTCCCGGGCGTCACCCGCGAACAGGGGCTCAAACTCACCGCCTGGTGGCAGGGCCAGACAGCATCTGTTGAAAAAGGCAGGGCCTACACCTCCGCCCCGTTCCACTCCTCCGCCCTCAGCATCCTCCCGAGGGGCTTCCAGGACGAGAGTTCGGTCTCGCTCAGGAACAACCTCGTTCAGGGCACGCAGCACCTCGGAAAATTCACGGCCGACTACGCCATCCCGATTTACATCGGCGACAGGGGAATTATTTGGGACAGCATCTATATCCGCCGCCTCACTCTAACTCCGCATTTCGACCTCACGCTGTTCAAAAACAGCGATTTCTTCCGCAACCGGAGCGGAGTGGGCAGCCTTATGACCTACGGCTTCGACCTTGCGGCCGACTTCGAGTGCATCCTCTGGCTGGTGATTCCGTGCAGCATAGGAGTGAGCGTGAACTTTAACGGCGCACCCGGCTGGAACGGCCTCGAGGAGCTCGGCTCAGCCCTCGGACAATCCAAAGTCCAGAGGTTCTACATAGGCCCGGTCTTCACCCTCAGCCTGTTCTAGAATGTAGCTTACATCATTTT
>CAYNDY010000041.1:5764-8847 GCA_964396105.1 uncultured Muribaculaceae bacterium | reverse complement strand
ACATAGGCCCGGTCTTCACCCTCAGCCTGTTCTAGAATGTAGCTTACATCATTTTTCAAAACATCATAAGAATCCATAAACTAAAGATATGTCACTGACTTCAAAGGCAAACGCAATCTGCTCCAAATGCTCTCAGAGCAACGAAATAACAATTTACAAAAGCATCAACACCTCGGATGACCCGTCTCTGAAGAGCCGGGTTCGCGACGGCTCACTTTTTCTCTGGCAGTGCCCCCACTGCGGCACGGTGAATCTCGCCCGCTACGAGACCCTCTACCACGACCCCGAGCACAAAATAATGCTCTGGCTAGCCCCGGAGGACAAAATCTCCCCTGCCCAGATGCAGGCCATAACCAACCACACCAAAGCTATGGGCGGCTACACGCTGAGGCTTGTCGGGGATATGGGCGAACTGATGGAAAAGGTGAGAATTTTCGACGAGGGGCTTGACGACGCGGTCGTGGAACTCTGCAAGTGGGTGACCCGTCGCGAGATGGCCTCAAAGGGCGACCCGGCAAAGAGCCTTGAAGCGAAACAGAATAAAGAAGAGATTGAAAAGGCGGCGTTCCATTTCTACGGCACAGAAGGCGAAGGAGAGGGACGCATCCTAATTCTCAGCTACGCCGCACAAGGCGAAATGAAGGGAGTGAAGATTGGCTGGAACGTTTACGAAGACTGCAAGGGCATTCTGGAGCGCAATCCCGCCGTTCTCCCCGGCGAAGGCTTCGCCCGCATAGACTCCTCCTGGCTCGCCTCCGTCATCAGATAAACTCCGGAGCTAACTCAGCGAAAGGGCCTCGGGGCTGCAGCTGAGCACTTTTGCAAGCCTCAGGAGCGACCCGGCTTCAGCCTTTGAGATGTCCTGCGCGCCCTGTTCGTATGCCTGAATCATCCTCAGCGACACCCCTGACCTTTCGGAAAGCTCCGCCTGCGTGAGGCCGAGGAGTTTTCTCTGCCGCTTGAGCCTGTTCGGAGGTGTCGGGCAGGTTCTTGACATAATCCCCTCAGCCTCAAGACAGAACTTGCTTAAGTCCACTTCGTGGTAGAGCGGGTACATCGCGAGTATTTCCTTCATAGAAAGTCCCCTTCTTCGCAGACTCTCGAAACTTGTTCCGAGGCTCCACTGGAGATATGCTCCCGCCCAGCCGGTCCAGAAGTACTCGTTCCGTTCGCCGAGGCGGTATGTAATTGTGCCGCAGTCGCCTCCTGTGGAAAATATAACCTCTTCTGCAAGTTCAATCCCGGACAGCCCCACAAGATAGCGCGGATTGCCCGCCTCGAACTGGCGAATCGGTTCGCAGACGGTCATTCTTGAGGCAAAAGCATCGAATCCCCCGGAACATACCAGACGGCCGTAGTCCATCATCACTCCGAGGTTGGTCATAGCATCCTCAAGATATATTTCATCGTAGGCGCGGATCATCGTTTTTCCATCCATTTCTCACTATATCAATAATATATGTCTCATCAAGCAAGGTGCTAAGATTTCGCGACGCCGCTGAAGATTCGGCCTCGGAAATTTCTCCGGCAGCCGCTCCACGCTCCTTCTGACGACGGAAATCCTCCCGCGCCCGAATGTCCCTCGCCATCCTCTTAGGATAATAAATCTCGTTCTCAGCGACCTCCGCGCCGACGAACTGCAGCCTTTCGAAGGCCTTCTCGCTCCTTACGACCACCTGCTCTCCCAACTCGCCGAGATGCATCGCCCGGCCAAGCTGCTGAAGGGATATTCCGTTGTTGAGGAACGCCGAGGCAAACGAAAAATAGGAGTCATCCGCCCTATAGCCCCGGATAATGTCGAAATCGCGGTATGGAGGAAGAAAGTTTTCGAGAAGATATTCTCTGGCGGCCGAGGCGATGGAGTCTCCGAGAACGAATGTTCTGTTTTCCAGCAGAATTGAAATCCAGTTGAGAATATGATACTCAGGAGAATAAAGCCGCAGCGTGCTCAGAGAGTCTGTCTCCAAGACATATTCATTAGCGAATCCGTCCCGATTTTCCCGGCAGGCCCATTCTTTGGCAAGTTCCTGATGTTCAGTGCAATAAAAACCGAGGCCATAGTCATTCCTGGCATTTCCATACCCGAATACAGGCCTTTCGACAATGTTCGGCGAACCGTGATACAATCTGATTTCACTCATAAACTCTCGTTATAACGCGACTTTCTGGACAAAGATAACGCGATTTCACATACTTTGCAAAAAAATCCAAGATAAATGAGGCTCCTGCCTCAGTCATCCGGTGAGCCTAGGGAAGAAGCAGGAGGATGGGGAGGTGGTCGCTTACGCCGGCGGTGTAGCGGGGGCCGGTGTAGGTTCTCTGGGGTTTGAAGCCTGTGTGGGTTCGGTCCCGGGTCATCAGGAACGGAGGCTGGAGAACCTGCATCTGCGGGGTTGGGGGCATTGATTGAGGGCCTTTCATCGGCGCCAAAGAGGAGTCTTTTGCGTGGGGAGATGCAGATGAGGAGGGAAAATCCACAAGGAAATGGTCTATGAGTTCCCAGCGGCCGTTGAAGCGGATGCTGCCTTCGCCACGGGCGGAAAGCGGCGCGGCGAGGTTTTCTAGAACGCCCTCCATTATTTTGAACTGCTCTCCGGAAGGAGAGTCGTTGAAATCGCCCATCGCTACGATTGGGGCATTCGAGACGCTGCGGATTGAATCACATACATCCTTCAGAGCCTGCATCGCAAGTTCCCGGCTGTGCTCCGAAGCCTTTGAGCCTGAATACTTTGAAGGGTGATGGTTTACAATAAGGTGTATTTTGCCGCCCCCGATGAACTCCGCTTCCACATAGAGAATGTCCCTTGTGGGCATAACGTCACCCTCGTCCGAAAGAATATGCACCGCACGGGAGGAAAGGATCCTCAGGCGCGAACGGCGATAGAGCAGCGCCACATCAATCCCCCTGCGGTCTGGGGAGTCGTAATGGACATAACTGTAGTCCATTTTTCTAAGAACTGCCGAGTTCACCAGACGGTTGAGCACAAATCCGTTCTCCACCTCCGCCACCCCCACGACATCGGGCATTCCCATCCAGAGCAGGGTCTTGCCGATGAGGTTGCACTTTGCCGTGAACCGCTTTT
>CAYNDY010000041.1:4160-5664 GCA_964396105.1 uncultured Muribaculaceae bacterium | reverse complement strand
CCCATCCAGAGCAGGGTCTTGCCGATGAGGTTGCACTTTGCCGTGAACCGCTTTTTCGTCCAGCGGCGGGAACCGAACGAAGAAAAATCCGAGTCCGAGGAGGAGGTGGCATCGTCAAAATAGTCGAAGAAGTTCTCCATATTCCAAAAGGCTATGCTTGCGCGGGCCTTCGGCGGGTTGGGAGTCACATTCGCCCTGGCCTCCGGGGGGAGATTTTCCCGCCCCGACGCCGCCTGCGGCGCAATCTCCTGCGCCACAGCGAGGGGAATTGCGGCAAAACTTAGGACAAGCGGCAAAATAATATGAGTCAATATCTTTTTCATCCCCGCAATTTGGGAAGAATACTCCGAAACGGATTAAAGAAAAAGAAAAACATTTGCTACTTTTGCAGTCCGAATTCAAAAAAAAGAAAAAAGTTTCTTTGATGCCTTCCGCCATAGGCCTCATCGAAACCCCTTTCAAGACAAAAAAACGAAAACTATATGTCACTTAAATGCGGAATCGTAGGTCTTCCGAATGTCGGAAAATCCACACTTTTCAATTGCATCAGCTCAGGCAAGGCGCAGAGCGCGAACTTCCCCTTCTGCACCATCGACCCGAACATAGGATCCACCGTCGTGCCCGACAAGAGGCTCGACACTCTTAACGAACTCTGCCACCCGCGCAGCCTTGTGCCTGCCACCGTGGAGATTGTGGACATCGCCGGACTCGTAAAGGGAGCGAGCAAGGGTGAAGGCCTCGGAAACCAGTTCCTTGCGAACATCAGGGAGACCGACGCCATTCTTCACGTCCTCCGCTGCTTCGACGACCCGAACATCGTCCACGTGGACGGCAGCGTCGACCCGGTCCGCGACAAGGAAGTCATCGACCTTGAGCTCCAGATCAAGGACCTCGAGACAGTGGAAAACCGCCTTGCAAAGGTCTCAAAGCAGGCTCAGGTTGGCGACAAGAACGCAAAGAAACTCCTCGAAATCCTCCTTCAGTACAAGGAGGCCCTTGAAAACGGAAAGAGTTGCCGCAGCGTGCAGCTAAGCCCCGAAGACGCCGCTCTCGGAAAGGAACTTTTCCTCCTGACCGACAAGCCGATTCTCTATGTCTGCAACGTTGACGAAGCCTCCGCAAAGAACGGAAACAAGTACGTTGACGCCGTACGCGAGGCCGTAAAGGACGAGGACGCCGAGATTCTGGTGATTTCAGCGAAAATCGAGTCCGACATCGCCGAGCTCGAAACATACGAGGAGAGGCAGATGTTCCTCTCCGAACTCGGTCTTGAGGAGTCAGGCTCCGTAAGGCTCATCCAGTCAGCCTACTCCCTGCTGAACCTCCAGACCTTCTTCACCGCCGGAGCGGACGAGGTGCGCGCCTGGACCATCCACAAGGGCGACAAAGCCCCGAAAGCCGCCGGAGTAATCCACACCGACTTCGAAAAGGGCTTCATCAGGGCCGAAGTCATAAAGTACAACGATTTCGTCACGCTGAAATCCGAAGCCGCCTGCCGCGCCGC
>CAYNDY010000041.1:0-4060 GCA_964396105.1 uncultured Muribaculaceae bacterium | reverse complement strand
CCGGCATATAAACATCGGTGAATGTGCCGTCGTATGAGAATGAAACCGCTGGCAGAGCATCGTAATTGTCATCATACTCTGTTAACTCAAAATTACCCTTGAAGGTGAAATTGTAGGTGCCGTCCTCGTTCTTGGAAACGGAAAGTTTCGGGGCAGTTCCTTCGGCCGGGACGACGTCCGCCCAGTTGCCGTTGTTCGCGGTGAAAGTGAACGTCTGCGGATTTGCTTTTGTGATGCCGTTTGCGTACGAAAGGGCAGAATCCTCTTCAGGAACCTCGTAGGTGAAATCTCCCGTCGGAAGTTCGCTGTTCTGGGCAGATGTTCCGTAGATTGTGAGGTAGATGTTCCTAAGGAATACCGGATTGTCTTTCTTGTCCTTAGCTGAGGTCATCAGGGAAACAGACCACTGCTGAGCACCGCCCGCGAAATAAGTGTTGTACTGACCAGTGAGGTAAAGATCTGTGCACTCGGCTCCGAATGACTTGTCGGCGACTTCAATCTCGCCCTGGTATGAGTAGCTGTGACGAACCTCAGCTGCGTCGAGAAGGATTGCAGTGACTGTGTAAACGCTGTCTTCAGCCGAAACTGAAATCTCTCCGTCGATAATCTGAATCTCACTTCCGTTGTTTATGGTCGTGTAGTACTTCTCGTGTCCGCTTGTGGACTTGAGAGAGAATGTGTGCTCGGCGTGCGCGCCGGTTGCGTCAACTGAAAATTCACCTACAGGGAAAACTGAGCTCAGAGTGTCCGCTGCCGTCGCATTGAGGGCGAGAACTACAGTGCAGCCCTCTTCGTTGGTAAGAGAAAGGGCAAACTGGTTGAAAGAGTTGTATTCGTATGTCTCCTCGTTGTAGATGTCCTGGACAGAACCGAGATATACCGCAGCGGCCTCTGACATAGCCTCATAGTCTGACTCCTGGGTGAGAGTGTAGGCCTGGGTGTTACCCCCTGCGGTGATTGAAAAGACTCCCTCTCGAGGGAAAAGCGTGTTGTTCGCAGCAATGGAGATTGTGACGACGCTCTCCACCGGAGCGGACTTCACGGCAGCCTTGGAGGCTGAAATCCAGGAAGCGCATTCCTCTGCGACTGTTACGGTGTAATCCACATTGCTGACGACAGGAATCAGAATTTCCTGCTCTGCGGAGCTGACCGTAATAGGAACTACGGAGCCAAATGCGTTGTTGCCCAACTGATTGACAGTAAAAGAGTAAGACTTGCCGGCAGCTGAGAGAGTAACCTTTGCGCTGCGCGCATCGTATGTATCGTTCGCGGCTACAGTAAGCTCCACTGTGCCGGAGCCTGCCTCGCCAGATGTGACGTCAAAACTAACCCAATCCTTGTCGGAGGAAATTGTCCACGGATTGTTGGTAGAGAAACTGATGGTCTGGGACGTGCCTTCCACGCCTACCAGAGTTGAGGACACTGAAACCTCGAGAACGTCCTCCTTCACTTCCTTTGAGCAGGAAGCGGCGGCCAGCAATGAAAGCGCTGCAGCCGCGATGTAAAAAATCTTTTTCATAATATATAACATTAAGGTTTATAATCAGTTAAGTCCAAAAAATTAATTTTTCCCGTTGCCCTTCAGGCACACATCCGCAACATATATGAGAAAATCTATTTTCCCCCGGGTGTATTTGTCTGTTGCCCTTGATTTTCCCTGAACAAGAGCCGTCCGAGCCTTTCTGAGAGCCTTCAGAGCCACAATCTCCTGACCCTCGGTGTCAACGGACGAAACCGAGCCCAGAGGAATGAAGAACTCATCATCTTCCGCCCCGAAAGAGTCTGTTGAAGCACTGAAATCAGAAAGGTCCGCAAGGGACTTCGAATCGTTATGGAACGCCTCGTTGAAATTGGACTTCATCACAGGCGAGAGGCCCATAAGAGAACGCAGATAGCGGAAAATCATATCGTCTTCCTGCTCGGAGAGCTTTCCTTTCACTACGTCGCGGAAAAGCACCGCCTGAACATCCTCCAGGAACTCCTCCGGAGAGTAGGTGCTGCCCGCAATCCTCTGAGCCCTGGAAACGAGCGGCAGACGGGACAGCAGCCTTGACTGCCCTATGGCATTCATATAGGAAAGCTGGCTGAAAGTGGAATATGCCCCGGACATAGTGAGCAGAGCCTTGTTCGAGTTCATCCAGTCCATATCGAGGTATGTCCCCAGCACTGTGGAAACCGCCTTTTTCTGAATATCCCGAGGCACAGCCCTGAAATGCTCGCCTTCTTTTCCTGCAATGACAGGGTCAGAATAAACCCCACCCACAAACGGAGAAAGCATCCTCGTGCAATCAATCATCTTGAGCCAGATCCAGTCGGCATAGAGCTGCTTGAACTCCTCCTCAGGGATGGAAGGCGAGGCGTACCACTTGTCCGCATTGGCGGCTGCATATTTCAGGTGCGACATCATCGCATCGAAGGCCTCGAAGGCATCCGAGCCGAAGTCGTAGTCGTTCGCACGCGGATCGGGGGTGTTTCTCTGAAGAGGAACATAGAGATACTCCCTCTGGCCCGCCTTGGATTCAATGAGAGAGTCCAGAGCCTCTTCTGAAGGATAATCCCCGTAGAGCCAGTCGATGGCGTAGGCATCGTATGGTCCGACGCGGTCAATGATGGTGACAACTCCCTTTTCCCTGTCCCCCGGACGGGCGAGGACGTTGAAAAGCACATTGTCCATCACTGAAGCCGTTATGCCGTGGGATGAGGTGAAAGCAGGGTCGCGAAGTTCCTCCGGAGTGTAGGCGAGAGAGCCCGCACAGTTGCTTCCGAGGCCGAGGCAGAAACCGAAGGTTCTCATAATCTGAGCCTTGAGGACTTCGCACACGGCGTCATCCGGCAGGTTGAAGGAAGTGTACCTCGGGTCCACGTCCCCGATTGTGAACGAGGTGGAAAACAGCAGACCGAGAAGGTATTCTCCCGGGATGGTTATCGAACAGTTGCGGATTTCGCCCGTGCGGCTGTCGGTGCTGATTCCTGCCGAGATGCTCCTTCCGCCGCCTCCGCAAAAGGAGACCGTGCTCACGGAAGGATTGAATGCGGAGAATGTACTGTCGGATGGGTATGGAACGGCCTCAACGACCCCCTTTCCAAGTCCGGCCTTCTCGAATGCAGGATTCCAGGCCTCAAGGCCCTCGCTGACGGCTTTTTGCCAGGATTGGGGCATAAGAGTGTCCACATAGACCCTTATTTTTCTTCCTCCGGAGAGGTCCCAGCGGCGGGCTATGGAAATGTTGCGGAAGCCTTCCCGCGAGTCGAAACTCTGGGCCCTGACGGTCTTAAGACCTATTCTGTCGTCAGCCTTGCGGACGTTCATAAGGTTCTCCTCAAGAAGGGAAAGAGTGGTCACAAGGGTTGTGGAAAGGCGTGTGTCGCTTCCGAAATTAAGCTCCACATCGAATGTGGCGTCCTGCACAACAGCGATGCTTCCCGGGAAGGACATCACCTCGGTAAAGGCGGAAAGTTCATCCACCTTCTTGCTTTCCACAATCCTTCCTCCCTCTGTCCAGCAGGCATAAAGGTCCACAGAAGCATCTTCTGAGGTGTCGAAAAGATCCGTCGCCTCGAAAACCACCGCAGTGCTGTCCGCGTTGCGGTATTTTATCGGGAAGGCATATTTCACAGCCTCGGCGCGGGAAAGTTCCAGTGCGCCGAGAAGAGCGGAATCCTTCTGCGAAACAAGAATCGGCAGGCGCGGAACCCTGAAAACTACAAGAGAATCCGTGCGCGAAATCCTGAAATCCGTCGAATTTCCGCTGACATCCAGTCCTTCGGCAAAAAGAGGGTCGCCGCTTTCGAGAACGTGAGTCGAAATGCAGACCTCCCTTCCCATCAGAGAGTCAGGGTATTCGATGAAAATCTTGTCCGCGTCCTTATAGACCGTAATATCTCCCTTTGATGTGACCAGCCCCTTCTTCGTTATGAATTTCTCATACGGAGTTTTCTTGGGGGCCGCAGCCTCAACCTTAGACTTGTCCTTTTTCTTTTTCGAGCGGCCCTGAGTCTGTTGTCCCGGAACAAACAGAAGAAGCCCAAGCAGCAGAAGCGCCGCCATATATTTGAATTT
>CAYNDY010000040.1:0-13686 GCA_964396105.1 uncultured Muribaculaceae bacterium | reverse complement strand
GTGTCGTCAATCGCGCCCTGGCAGATAAGCAGCTTGCCGCGAAGATTCTCCGCCTTGCCGACAAGGCTTGTGGACGCGTAACCCTCGGAATTGACCTCGGGAGAATCCATATACCTCTCTCCGTACATAACCTCATACCACTTCCAGTCGATGACCGGCCCCCCGGCAACACCCACCTTGAACACATCCGGATAGGTCGTCATAAGCGAAATCGTCATAAATCCGCCGTAGCTCCAGCCGTGCACTCCGATGCGCTCGCTGTCCACGTATGGCAGGCTCTGCAACATCCTGATTCCCACCATCTGGTCCTCCATCTCCGCCTTTCCGCACTGCCTCCAGATTTCTTTTTCGTAGGCGGCTCCGTGATACTGCGTGCCGCGGTTGTCCTGGATGTAAACAAGGTATCCGCGCTGAGCCATAAGCATCTCCCAGTAGCGCAGAAGCCCGAGGTTGGAGTTATTTACCATCTGGGAATGTGGGCCCCCGTAAACATAGAGGATTACAGGATATTTCTTCGAAGGATCGAAACCCTGCGGCTTAATGAGGCGGTAGTAGTTGTCGTATTTCCCGTCAGCGCTCTTAACCGTTCCGAGGTCAATCTCGCAGAAATTGAACTCCTCGCCCTTGTCGGGGGCCGTGAAAAGTACTTCCTTGCTCTTTGGGGTGAAGGCCCCATCCTTGCCTGTGCGGCCTTCCGTTGAGCATTTCTGGATGGTGTAAGGCTGGGTGAGGCTGCTCCAGTACTCATAGAATGCGCTGAAATCATCTTCCATCTTCATCAACTCGTGCCAGCCGCTCTCCGCCGTGAGCCTTACGGAAGAAAATTTCTTGGGCGTGCTGAAAATGCCTTTGGAATCCCTTCTGAGGGCGGTTTTGCAAAGATGCCTTTCAATCGGACTCACCTCGGAAGAGAAATAATAAACCCATTTCCCGTCGTTCCCCACATATTCCACATCGGCGTCCACCCGCGTTATCCTCTCCACCTTTCCCTCAAGAGAGCAGAGGTAGAGGTTTCGGTAGCCGTCGCGGTTGTCGGTGCGGTAGATAAACTGAGAAGAGGAGCGTCCTGTCGGGGATTTGGGGTCACGCACGAACCACACTGGGTCCGTCGGCTCGGTGTAGCGGTCGTTGTGCTCGGTGAGGACTGTGCCGAGGAAGGCGCCAGTGGAGGCATCGTAGCGGTTAAGGTGCATATCCTTCTGGCTGCGGCTAAGAACCTGGATGAGAATCTCCCGCGAATCCGGACTCCAGCTGATGTTGGTAAGATACCTTTCATCGGTAAAATCGGTGACATCCATATACACCGTGCTCCCGTCCTGAAGATTATAGACCCCGAGGCTGATGTGCTCGGAAGTCATCCCCGCCATCGGGTATTTTATCGTGCGGAGAGTCCCCGTGCGGGTCGTTATGTCCAGCAGCGGAAAATCCGTCACCGCCCTCTCGTCCTTGCGGTAAAAGGCAAGGCGCAGGCTGTCAGGCGACCAGAAAAGCCCTCCGTCGATGCCGAACTCGTTGCGGCTCACGCTCTCTCCGTAAACTATCCCGGGCTCTTCAGCCTTAGCGATTATTTTCCCGTCAACGCTGATCCTGGAAAGTCCGCCGACTCTCTCGCTGACGGCTCTTTCCTTCCCCTCCGGGGCGTCCATCCATTCAAAATGCGGAAACCTTGTCCTGAGCCCTTTTCCAAGCACCGCCTCCTCCATAGTGAGATTGTGCCCTCCGTCCGCTGAGGCTGCTTCCCTCACGGCAAAAACGCCCGGCTGCGCCGCCGCTCCAAGGCAAAACCCAGCAGCCAAAGCAAGCGTTGCCGCCATTTTCTTCAAAATTCTCGTGTCCATATAGCAATTTACATTAATATCGGTTTCTGTCATTCCTCAGGATGTCTCCTGAGGCGCAACGAGCGGCAAATTTACAAAATCCACCAAAACAAAAAAAAGAGGATGACTAAAAAGTCACCCTCAATTTAGTAGGTAGGAAGAGGTTGGATAAAAAGATGGGATACAAGGCTCTCGACGACGCCCAATACCGGAGCAACCTTTGGGTTGTGAGGATTTGGGCTAGGAGAACAACGCGGTAGACCGCTTTTTAGGCAACCTCTTCAGTTTATTTGATTTCAATGTTCCTGTTGGTAGGCACTTCCTTTACAACCTCTTTCTTAGGAAGGTTGATCTTGAGGACTCCGTGCTCCATCTGTGCGCCGATTTTCTCGGTATCTACGGTCTCCGGAAGAGTGAAGCTCTGGCGGAATGAGGTGTAGGAGAACTCGTGGCGAAGGTACTGGCCTTTGTTCTTGCACTCCTCTTTCTTCTCGTCCTTCTTCTCGCACTCCTTGTCGTTCTTCTCGCACTTTTTCTCGAGGCAGATGACAAGCTCGTTGTCAGGAGTAAGGTTGACTTTGAAGTCGTCCTTGGTCATTCCCGGAGCGGCAACCTCGACTTCGTATTCGTTGTCGCGCTCGATTACGTTGATTGCAGGTGTTGAACTTGCGTGTTTGTACTGTGGAACAATCCAATTGTCATCGAAAAGGTCGTTAAACAAATCAGGCAACCAGTTCTGAGTTTTCATAATAGGCATCATAATATTAAATTTTTTAATTGTCAAACTTTATCCGCCGCCACCCGCAGGGCTTTTGACCCCCGCCGTTTTGGCGGACTTTCCTTGTGTCCCTCGGTCCCTCTGTGGGACCTACCCGAACACGACAGGAAGATATTCAATTCAGATGCCGTCGTGCCTAAAGTGTTGATTATCAGACATTTTGTCAGATTTCCGAGACAAATTGGCCACATTTTCTGACAAATAGTCAGAGAATAAGAAAACGGCCCGCTCCGATGGAGGCGGGCCGCATTAAGAATGGACTCTGTAAGATTACAGAAGTATGTACTTCGCGATGAAAATTGCTGCGAGGATGTATGCCGCAGGGGAAATCTTCTTGAAGTTGCCGGCGAGGACGTTGATGAGAACGTAGGAAATCATACCGAGCATAATACCGTCTGAAATTGAGTAGCAGAGCGGCATTGCGATGAGTGTGATGAATGCAGGGATGGCCTCTGAGTAGTTCTCGAAGTCGATGTCGTGGATAGGGGACATCATAAACACGCCCACGATCACGAGTACCGGAGCTGTTGCGGCGCCCGGGATGGCGAGGAAGATAGGGGAGAAGAACAGAGCGATTGCGAAGCAAACGGCAGCGGAGAACGCTGTGAGACCGCTGCGGCCGCCCTGTGCGATTCCTGATGCACTCTCGACGTAGGTCGTGGTGGTGGAAGTTCCGAGGCAGGCACCGCCGACTGTTGCGATCGCGTCGGCCATCAAGGTCTTGTTGATGCCCGGGATGTTGCCGTTTTCGTCAATCATCTTGGCCTTCGTGCTCACTCCGACAACGGTTCCGATGGTGTCGAACATATCGATGAACATAAAGGTGAAGACAACCACGAACATATCAAGGCTCAGAACGTGGCTCCACTCGAACTGGCAGAAAATCGGAGCGACGCTCTCCGGCATTGAAACCACGCCGTTGAACTTGGTGATGTGCTCGCCGGTTGCAGGGTCCTTCATAATGAGGCCGAGGGCGGCGGTTGCAATCATACCGATGAGCAGAGCTCCAGGGACCTTCTTCACAACGAGGAAGCTGGTGAGGATGATGCCGATGATGGCAAGAAGGGCTGTGCCCTGGGTGATGTCGCCGAGGGAAACTACGGTGGCGTCGCTAGGAACGATGATGCCGGCGTTCTTCAGACCGATGAATGCGATGAAAAGGCCGATACCGCAGCCGATTGCCTTCTTGATTGAATTCGGAATGGAATCGACGATGAGTTTGCGGACATTGGTGACCGTGAGGATGATGAAGAGAATACCTTCGAGGAGCACTGCAGTGAGCGCGAACTGCCAGGTGTAACCCATTCCGAGGCAAACGGTGTAAACGAAGAATGCGTTAAGACCCATACCCGGCGCGAGTGCGAAAGGCTTCTTTGCGTAGAAGGCCATAACGACGGTACCGAGGATGGCTGCGAGGGCGGTTGCAGTGAAGACTGCGCCGCCCGGCATACCTGGAAGGGCTGAGAAAATGCCCGGGTTGACTGCGAGAATGTAGGACATCGTGAGGAAGGTCGTGACTCCCGCCAGAATCTCAGTCTTGACTGAGGTGACTTTCGGGTCCAAGCCGAAAGCCTTGTTTATAAAAGCGTTAAACTTTTTCATTGTTAACTGATTCAATATTTCCGGACAAAGTCCGGAAAAAACTATAATGTAAATAAAAAGAAAAACCTGGTAAAATTGAATATCGGGATGCGGATGCAAGGCTTGCGGCGCGGCTCAATACCGGAGCAACCTTTGGGTTGTGAGGATTTGAGCAAGCCGTATAACGCAGTCAGACGCGCCCGAGATTCGATTTTACTTAGAATGTCCATTTAAGGGCGGCAGTTGGGATGGCGCAGAAGCCCTTTGCCGCGAAGCTTGCGGAGAGCTCCACCTCTGTACCTACGCTGAGGTTGAACTTGTCCATACCCTTGATCTGGTTCAGATTAACCCAGAACTGAGGCTCTGAAAGGAAGATGTAGCGGGTGTCCTGCCAGGAACGGTACTCTTTCCAGAAATCGAAGAAGCCTGAGAATGTGCACCAGTTGTGGGCGAAGTTGATTCCCCAGACACCGGTAATCTGGAAGCCGTGCTCCCAACCTCTCTTCTGTCCGCTGAATTTGGTGCTCTCCGGAATGCCCTTGTACATAACCTGAAGTGACCACGTCTTGCTGTAGTCCTTTGAGTGGCCGTTGTAGGCGAGACCTGCGAGCCAGGCATTTTTGTATGTGCCGGATGAGATGTTCAGACCGCCGTCATACTCGACGTGAACTGCGAGCCAGTCCATCTTGGTGTCCTGCCAGAAGCAGAACTCGCGGGAAATCTCCCAGTAAGCGCCCTGCACGCCTGCGTACTTTGCGTTGAGAGCTTTGTCGCTGCTGAGATAGTCCATATCCACGAAGAAGTAGGTGCTACCCCAGGAGTCCGGACGGAACATTTCCACGGTTGTGGTGATGTGGCCGCGGCTGGAAAGGTCTTTGTCGGCATCTTTGCCGTTGTAGATGTTGTGACCGAAGTCGTAGTGGAACTGGATGTTTTGAGCAGCAGCTCCGAGGGAGAGGAGGGCGCACGCGCCCGCAAGAAGTAATTTCTTCATACCTGAAATTATTTATTAATTAACCTGAAATTATTTATTAATTAAAATTTTAAAGGCTGCAAGGTTATTCGCCTCTGCAGCCTTTAGTATTATTCTTCTGTAACTCTGTTGGTGTTACCGTCAAAGTTGACGGCTGTATCTCCCTGCAGGTCCTCGCCGAACTCATAGTCCTTGCCCGGCAGGATTGCGTTGAGGATGATTCCCACAAGAGCCGCAACCGCGAGACCTGAGAGCTTTGTGAAGCCGAGGTCGATGCTGCCGCCCGGGATGCCGTAGTTGATGCCGATTCCGAGAACGAGGATTATGGCAGCGATGATGACGTTGCGTGAAGAGGTGAAGTCCACCTTGTTCTCCACCACGTTGCGCACACCGACTGCGGAAATCATACCGTAGAGGATGAGGGAAACGCCTCCGATTGTAGCCGCAGGCATCGCGCCGATGATGGCCGCGAACTTAGGGCAGAAGGAGAATATGATTGCGAAAACAGCTGCAATCCTTATGACCCTCGGGTCATAGACCTTCGTAAGGTTCAGAACTCCGGTGTTCTCGCCGTAGGTGGTGTTCGCAGGGGCTCCGAAAAGAGCTGCGAGTGAGGTCGCGAGACCGTCGCCCATAAGTGTGCGGTGCAGACCAGGTTTTGCGAGGTAGTTCACTCCGACCGTTGAGGAAATGGCGCACATATCGCCGATGTGCTCAATCATCGTCGCGAGGGCGATAGGCATAATGGTGATTATTGCGCTGGTGAGAAGTCCCCATTCCTTAGTGTCGAAAATTGCGAGGGCGGTGTTTGCCTTGTGCACAGGAAGTCCGACCCAGGCAGCCTCCTTCACGGCGGTGAAGTCACAAAGTCCGCAGCAGGCCGCAACGGCGTATGAGCCCACAACTCCCAGAAGGATAGGGATGATCCTGATCATTCCGCGTCCCCAGATGTTGCAGACAATGATGATTACGATTGCAAGAAGGGCAATCCACCAGTTGGTCTGACAGTTGGCGATTGCGGAGCCCGAAAGGATAAGACCTATACATATAATAATAGGACCGGTCACAACGGGCGGGAAGTATTTCATCACTTTCTTGGCGCCGAACGCAGCGAAGAGGCCGGCGAGGACGAAATACAAAAAACCTGCGCAGGCGACACCGACGCAGGCGTATGGCAGTGATTGTTCAGCTGAGAGTCCCAAACCCTTTCCCATTTCCACTACGGAGAGATAACCCCCTATGAATGCGAAAGATGAGCCGAGAAATGCAGGCACTTTGAAGCCTGTGATGCAGTGAAAGAGGAGAGTACCGATTCCCGCGAAGAGAAGCGTGGTGGCGACTGGAAGACCGGTGATTGCCGGAACCAGGATGGTTGCGCCGAACATTGCAAACATATGTTGCAGACCGAGAGTCAGCATCTTGGGTTTGCCCAATGTCCTTGCGTCGTAAACCGCTTGAGGTTGGTTTGGTGATTTTGACATAAGAATGTAACTGAATTTCGGGCTGCAAAGGTATTCACATTTTCCTTTTCTACAAAATTATTTCCTACCTTTGCCTTACAAATTATCAACAACTTTATCAACATCTTTTCTGCCCCAGAGGGCAACCGATTGACACATACCAAGATATGGATGAATGTACCTGCAATCATAATGCTAACAATTTGAAACCTTCGGGGGAGGAGGACGCACCAAAGGAAAACGGGGTTCAAAACCTCCTGGCGGCCCCCTGCATCACCCACCGTCAGGGACTTCTCGCGCTCTCCCCGGTGATGGTCCTTCTTGCGGTCTATCTCACATCTTCGCTTCTTGCCGGCGACTTCTACCGCATCCCCATAGGCGTTTCTTTCGCGGTTGCGGCCGTCTATTCCATATTCATCCTCCCAAAGACCCCCTTTGCAAAAAGAGTGAATCTGTTCTCGGCGGGGGCTGCGGATTCCAATATAATGTATATGATATGGATATTCGTCCTTGCGGGGATATTCGCCTCAAGCGCGAAGGCCGCGGGGGCAGTTGACGCGACGGTGGCTATAACCCTGAGACTCGTCCCCGAGACCTATCTCCCCGCCGGGATATTCCTTGCCGCCTGCTTCATATCAATGTCCATTGGAACCTCCGTGGGAACGATTGTGGCCCTCGCTCCGGTTGCCATAGGACTTTCCTCGCAGATGGGGGCTGACCTCGCGTTCATAGTCTCCATAGTCGTGGGCGGCGCCTTTTTCGGCGACAACCTATCGTTCATCTCCGACACCACAATAGCCTCCACCCAGAGCCAGGGCTGCCGGATGAAGGACAAATTCCGCACGAACCTTCTCATCGTGCTCCCGGCGGCTCTCGCGACACTCGGAATCTACATTTTCAGCGGTGTGAGCGCGGATTATGTTTCTTCGCCTTCGTCCATCGACGCTCCGTGGTATCTCGCCCTTCCGTATCTTGCGGTCATCGTCTGCGCCCTGTGCGGAATGAACGTTCTGAAGGTCCTGCTCCTGGGAATTGTCTTTACTGACGCCATCGCCCTTTGCTGCGGCACACCGGCCCTCTCGCTTTTTGAAGCTGCGGGAAGCGGCCTCCAGTCGATGTATGAACTCATCATAGTCACCCTTCTCGCGGGCGGAATTATGAACATAGTGAAAACCGCCGGCGGATTCGACTACCTTATCCGGGTTATGACCCGCCGCATCGGCACCCGCCGGGGAGGGGAGGCTACGATAGCGCTTCTTACGGCCCTGACGAACATCTGCACGGCGAACAACACCATAGCCATCATCACGGTGGGCGGCATAGCGAAGGACATCTCCACTCGTTTCGGCATTTCCCCCCGCCGCTCAGCCAGCCTGATGGACACCACCTCCTGCTTCGTCCAGGGCATCCTCCCGTACGGCGCCCAGCTCCTTATGGCCGCCGGCCTTTCCGGCCTCTCCCCGCTGGAGATTGTCCCCAAACTCTACTACCCGATGCTCCTCGGCGCAATGGTAGCAGTAGCCATAATCCTCCAGTGGCCGAAATACACGGTCAAAACCGAACCGCTCAAGAGCCAGACGGAAAATTCTGAAAAATAAGTCAGAAAAAATTTGCAGGGAAACAAAAAGTCCCTATCTTTGCAGTCCCAAAACAAGAACGGGAGCATAGCTCAGTTGGTTCAGAGCGTCTGCCTTACAAGCAGAGGGTCGGGGGTTCGACTCCCTCTGCTCCCACCAGTTCATTAAAAGTTTGAGGCGTAGCTCATCCAGAAAGTAAAACTTAGGTTTTGCAGTTTATTTTTGGATGGATGCAAACTCCAACGCGGCAGACGCCAAAAAGAAACGCAAAACAAGGGGGTATAGCTCAGTTGGCTAGAGCACCTGCTTTGCAAGCAGGGGGTCGTCGGTTCGAATCCGTCTATCTCCACCAACAAACGAGGTGATTAACGAAAGTTAGTCACCTCGTTTGTTGTTTCTTTGTCATAAAAGAGCAGAGCCGTAACTCCGTGACTTCCGGAATTACGGCTCTGCTGGTTCTATTGTCAGTTTCTGTTTACCAGATGACTACGCGGTCGGCTGGCTCGCGGTACATCGCGTCGCCCTCCTTGATGTCAAAGGCCTTGAAGAAGGTGTCGAGATTGCGAAGGGTTACATTGACCCTGTTGCGGCCGAGGGAGTGGACGTCGAGCTTGGTCCTGCGGGCAATCTCCTCGTCGGTGATGTTGTCGGCCCAAAGCTTCGCGTAGGCGAGATAGAACCTCTGGTCTGCCGTGAAACCGTCGATGTCTGCAGGGTATTTCCCGCCGAAAGAGTTCTGCATTGCCGTGTAGGCCACCCTCAGGCCGCCCTGGTCGGCTATGTTCTCTCCCAGGCAGAGAGCTCCGTTCGCTTTCACGCCCGGAAGAACCTCCACTGCGTTGAACTGCTCGACGAGCTTCTCTGTCTTTGCCTTGAACGCCTTCGCGTCAGCCTCGGTCCACCAGTCGGCGAGATTGCCGTCCTTGTCGAAGAGGCGGCCCTGGTCGTCGAAACCGTGGGTCATTTCGTGGCTGATAACCACTCCGATGGCTCCGTAGTTCACCGCGTCGTCAGCGTTCGGGTTGAAGAACGGCGGCTGAAGAATTGCGGCAGGGAAGCAGATTTCGTTGGTGGTAGGGTTGTAGTAGGCGTTCACGGTCTGCGGACTCATAAGCCACTCGTCCTTGTCCACCGGCTTTCCGAGGCGGTCCAGATTGTCGCGCACATACCACTGGGACGCGTTCTTGATGTTTGCGTAGTAGCTAAGCGCCGGGTCAATTTCAAGGCTGGAATAGTCCTTCCACTTGTCCGGGTAGCCGATTTTCACTGTGAAGGCGGCGAGTTTCTCCTGTGCCTTCGCCTTAGTCTCCGGACTCATCCAATCGAGAGAGTCGATGTGCTCTGAAAGGGCTGTCTGGATGTTGCGGACCATCTGAGCCATCTTCTCCTTGTCCTTTGCCGGGAAGTATTTTTCAACGTACATCTTGCCCACAGCCTCTGAAAGAAGGGCGTTAGGAACGGCCATAGCGCGTTTCCAGCGCGGTTTCTGCTGCTGGACGCCCGCCATCTGGCGTGAGAAGAAGTCGAAGCTTGCCTCGCTGAACTCATCGCTCAGCGCTCCGCAGGCTCCGCTCACCGTCTGAGCGAGAAGATAGTCCTTCAGTACTTCGAGGTCGTTGTTTGCCACGATGTTGTTCAGAGCCCTGAAATAGGAAGGCTGGCTTACGATGATTTTACAGTTAGGATTGACTTTGAGGCCGAGAAAATAGCGGCTGAAGGCAAGGTATGGGTAGGTGGAGTTGAGTTCCCCGAAAGTCGTCGGGTTGTACTGCTTCTGGATGTCCCTGCACTCCACGCTTGTCCACGAAGCCTCTGCAATCTGGTCTTCGATTTTAAGAGCGTTAGCGGCTCTCTGCTCGACGTTGTCAAGCCCCGCGAGAGTGAGAACCTTTGCGAGGAATGCCTTGTAGCCTTCCTTGAGAGCAGTGTCGCAGCCCTTCACGTAGTAGTCCCTGTCGCTCATTCCGAGGCCTGACTGATTGAGGTAGAACACATTGGTGTTGCTGTCAATCATATCCGAAGAAACTCCGCCGGCAAAGAGAACGTCGTCGCCGCAAAGGTGAAGCGCTGCCACCTCGTCAATGAGAGCGGCCTTGTCCTGAATTGCGAGGATGGCGTTGAGGTCACCCTTGAGAGGCTCAGCCCCGGCGGCATTGTTGCGCAGGGAGTCAAGTCCCATCTTGTAGAGGTCGGCGATTTTCTGGTCGCTGCTGCCCTGGGGAGCGCTTGTCTCGGTCATTGACTGGAAGAGCTCGTTGAGCCTCTTTTCGTTGTTCTCCCCGAGGATGTCGAAGGAGCCGTAGCGTGCATATTCCGGTTTGAGCGGGTTCTTTTTCTGCCATCCGCCGGTTGCGTAGGCATAGAAATTCGTTTTCGGTGAAACAGTGGTGTCGAGGTCCGTCGGGTCAATTCCCGGGACAACTTCGCCGCTTTGAGCCCCGTTCCCGCAGGAGCAGAGCGCAATGAGAGGAAAAATCATTGTCCAAATCTTTTTCATAATATGTAGAACTAAATATTGTCTTTCGCAAAGTCCCTCGGAGTGAACTCGGACGGGGTCGGCATCTGATAAACCGAACCGCGCAGGAACGCCCTGTATTCGCCGAGGTCCTTGATGGCGTCCTGAGCCTCGACGCTGATGGTTTCTCCGATCACCACGCGGTGCTTTCCCTTGTGCTTGTTGAGAAGCTCGCGGGGGAGCCTGAGGAGCCGAACCTTCCAGTCAATGAGCCCCAGAGAGTAGTAGAGGCGGGAATTATGGTCGATAAAGTGCACCGGGACAATCGGCACGCGGGCCTTTTTAATGAGCCTGATCATACTTTCCTGCCACTCTCTGTCGGAAATGTCCTTGGTCTTGGGATGAAGGTCCGAAACAGCGCCGGAAGGGAAAAAGCCCACAGGATGCCCGTCCATAAGGCAGAGAAGCGTCTCCTTCACTCCTCGGAGCGTGGTGCTCGTGGGTTCGCCCTTCTTGGTCGTCGTCGGGTTCACCGTGATGAACGCCGGCAGAAGGGGTTTCACTCTGGAGAGGATGTTGTTCACCATCACCTTGTAGTCGGGGCGGATGTGACGGAACATATCAATGAGAATGATGCCGTCAAGGCCTCCGTAGGGGTGGTTGCTGATTGTGATGAACGCTCCTTCGGGAAGATTTTCGAGCCTTTCAGGGTTGCCGATAAGGTAGTCGCAGCCCATATTTTTCAGAATCTCGCTCGAACACTCGGCGGCATCGGTGCAGTCCGCCACGCTGTCGTAGAGCCTGTTCAGCTTGTCAATGCCCACAAGCGACATAAGCGCCTTTCCGAACCACTGTCCCCACGCTCCCTTGAAAATCGGGGCCATCTCGCCGAGCTCCTCGATGCTGAGAACTTCGTTCTTGGGGCGGCGGTTGATTTTCCTGAAAACCACCAGTTCCGCAAGGAAGTAGTTGAGTATGCCGGAGATGCAGACTGCGACAAGGTTGCAGAGCCACGCGTCCCAGCCGAAAAGTTTCTCGAAAAGCACGAGGAAAACCATCTTCACAATGAAGCCGAAGATGCACGAAACGTTGAAGCCCCAGAAATGGCGTGAGAAGCTCTTTGAGGAACTCAGATCGCTCACCCTGTTCTTCCAGATCCAGTAGTAGGACATCAGGAAGTTCGCGAAGGTCGCCACTTCGAAGGAAATCGCAGGACCTATCCAGTATTCGCCCCAGTAGGAGAATCCGCTCCAGAATCCGCTTGCGGGGTGGGCGGCCATCATCTGTTTGAGGGCCCATCCTACAAACCAAAGGACAGCCGTGTCAACGACCGTCCCGAGAGCTCTGCTCACCACGAACTCAACCCATTTTTTCAGACTCAGGGTCTTGTCCTTCTTCCCTTTCTTCCCCTGCAGAGTTTCATTTTCCTGCGGGGCATTCTGCATCTGCGTCATCAGCGGAGTTTTCCTGTGGTGAATTAGTCTTCTATGTGTCCGTCGAAAGGTTTCGGCGGGTCAAGCTTTGAAAGAAGCCTCTCGTCCTTGAACTGGGAGTGGATAAGGAGTGCGAAAATTATGCAGCCCAGTCCTATTGCCACCCAGTCGAACGGAGTGTAGGCGCCGTTGAGAGTCTCAAGTCCGCCGCTGAAGCAGTTCACATCGACGATGTAGTTCTGCCACGGGATGTAGATGAGGCAAACGACGCACACAGCGGCGATAATCCTGAACTCGGTAGGTCCGAGTTTGCCGTAGGTGAGTTTGAATTCATTTTTGAGGATTGTCCCGATGTAGGTGTGTGCCGAGATTGCAAGGTATGCGACGAGAACGAAAAGCGCAACGTCCATCCTCACGATAGGGGAGAGACCCGCACCGACGCACATAAGGATAATCGTGAATATGTCGATGTTATGGTCGATGAAAAAGCCGTAAACAGGCCTCTGGGTGTGTCTTACTCGGGCCATAGAGCCGTCGAGGCTGTCGCCGTACCAGTTCACTGCAAGGCCGCCCACCGCAAGCCAGAGCCACTGGAGATTAAGATTCGCAAGGGCAAAGCCCGCCGCGCACATCACTGCGCCCATTGTTCCGACGAATGTGAGCATATTGGAGGTCGCCCATTTCGGAAGATGTTTTGCCAGATAGACCAGAGCCTTCTTTTCTGCAGCATTGAGGATGGATGTCTGGATCCTTGTCGCTTTTTCGTTTCCCATAATTCTTTTCTTTAAGATTGGGTGATACTTATGTTATTTTCTTAATTTATTCTTCCCTTACTTTCCATTGGATGTCTATCTGTTTATGTGATAGACATTTACCTTGTTTCAGGGAGCGCGCATTTACCCGCATTTTCTGTGCCAAAGCCTCCCGGATGTGCCCTCTGGGCTTATTCTGCGGCCTTTTGGGCTAATCGAGGCTACATTTTGTAGTAGTCCCGGAGGATTTTCTCGAAAAGGCGGGTCGGCAAAATGGTTTTCAGCAGCACTGAGAGGCCCTGTTCGAGGGTTGAAACTATGTAGCGGCAGCGGGGCGACCGGCTTTCTGCAATTTTGGCAATTACCCGTGCCACTTTGGCAGGCTTGAGCCCGCTTCCCTCGTCATTCTCGATTTTCGCCATTCCGCGTGCGTAGGCGGGGTAGGCGAGGGCGGCCTCCTCGGAGACTTTCTTTCTTTTTGCGGTGAATCCTGTGGAGAAGTCCCCTGGGTTTATGACGCTGACGCTCACCCCCGACGAGTGCATTTCCATTCTGAGGGCCTCCGCATACCCCTCCACCGCATATTTGCTCGCGGAGTAAAAGCCCTGGAAGGGGAGTCCCATAAGGCCGCCGATGGAGCTGAGGAAAACGATTTTTCCGCTCCTTTGCCGCCTCATATATGGAAGCACAGCCTTTGAAAAGTTCACCATCCCGCCGAAATTGGTCTTCATCTGAAGTTCTATGTCCTCGTCGGAGCAGAACTCAATCGGTCCTCCGATGCCCATTCCGGCGTTGCAAACGAGCATATCAACCCTTCCTTCCTTTTCAATGACTTCCCCGACGACCCTCTCTCCGGCCCC
>CAYNDY010000039.1:0-13741 GCA_964396105.1 uncultured Muribaculaceae bacterium | reverse complement strand
GAGACCTGCCAATTCTTAAATGTCCCAAGTGCGAGGATGGTTATCTGATTGTCAAGCCTGGCAAGAAAGAGCCGTTCCTCGGTTGCACGAACTACAAGGCCGACAAAACCGGATGTGACGGATTTATGACAAGGGAGTATTATCAGAAAAAACGCCTGCGAAGTCAAAGCTATGATGACTTCAGTGAACTTTACGATGATTAGCAAGTAGGGTGACTGGAGGTCCTGCCTCCCCTATTCAAATAGCATTTTAGCTCCATCTAACCGCTGTGCGCGCCTATTATTCAGCAAGAATCACCCAAACTCCGGCGCTGGTGTTCCCCTCGTGACGGACTACTGCGCGCATAGCCTTTAGGTCGCGCTCGACTGTGCGCTTGGCTACCGACAAAACTACCGACATCTCTGCAACTGAAATCTTCGGGTTATCCTCAATCATTTTAAGGATTTTCTGCTGTCTATCAGATAGTTGTGCTACCGTCAAACTACCGACACAGCTACCGACATTTTCTCCGTCAACCGGCTGTTCCTGCACCGCGTCAATATGAAGATAGCGGTTCTTCAAAGACCAGTGTTCACCATACAGAAGATTTCTGAAGAAACGTTCAAGGTATATGGGCGTATAATCAATCCCATTTTGAACATTTATATAATTTGCCCTAACGAGGGCATTCCGGAAATACCAGGAGTGCAGAGCGAACATACTATTGTCAATATCAAAGCCCATAGACCGGAGATACTGAACAGTGAAGACTGCCGTTGTGCGGGTATTTCCCTCGCGGAAGGCGTGGATTTGCCAGATGCCGGACACAAACTTTGCTATATGCTCCACCACTTCATCTTTAGTCAAGAGCTTGTAGCTGAATGACTTTTCCTGAGAAATGTCCCAATCCAGAGCCCTGCGCAAGTCTTCCCAGTTAAGATAATTCACGCTGTCACCGTTCAGAACCCATTCGCGTTTAGAGATGTCATAGTCCCGGATTTCCCCCGCGTGAGGGAAAACACCGTCAAAAATCCGCCTGTGAAGAGAGATGTAGCCATTCGTTGTGAGGGCGAATGTCTGCGAGGAGAGTATCCTGGCGATATTGGCCGAAACCTTGTCCGCCTCCTCTTCGCCTTTCTCAACTTCGTTTCTCGCAGCCTTGCTTTCATAGTAGGAGTCGATAAGCCGCCGGCTTTCATCAAGGGAAATCTCCCCGTTGATATTACGCCGGGCGACATCCATAAGATATTCCGATGGCTTCAGCCCGTCAACGGCCTGTAGTCCGATGGCAGTCTGCCAATTGGCCGCACACTCTCTCTTCGAAGGAGAGCCCTGCCGAAGGTATTCATCCAGAGAAGATAGGTATTTGTTGTCCTCGTCCATAACCTCACGAAGTTAGCGATAATTTCGCAATCATCAAATTTTCGGGCGATTTTGCGTGGACAGCAAACGTTTTGCCCATCTCAACAGCCGCAACAAAACTCCACTTTTTATGCGGATTTAGGCGGAACTCTCTTATCTTTGCCGGCGGAATTGAATCCGCTGCAGTAATTCGTTTTGATTATGCCGGTTTGGCTTTCACTTGCTTTTTGTTCGGCCTTTCTGCTCGGCCTTTACGATGTCTCGAAGAAGGAGGCGTTGCGGGATAATGCCGTGCTGCCGGTCCTGTTTCTCAATACGCTTTTCGCTACGCTGATTTTCTCGCCCTTTCTTCTGGAGTCCATCTTTGACTTCGGATGGTTCCGGGACAAGGGGCTGCTGGACATCTGCGCGGCCGAAGACGCCCTCCAGGACCCTCTTCAGGCACATCTTATGGTGCTGGGCAAAGCCTGCCTTGTGCTCTCTTCGTGGATTTTCGGATATATAGGCCTAAAGCATCTGCCGCTTACGATTGTGGGACCTATAAACGCCACTCGGCCTGTGCTGGTGCTGCTCGGAGCGATGATTTTCTTCGGGGAGAGGCTCAACCTCTGGCAATGGGCCGGAGTGCTTCTCGCCATCGTTTCGGTGTTTCTTCTCGGCCGCTCGAGCAAAAAGGAAGCGATTGATTTCACTCACAACAAGTGGATTTTCTGCCTCGCGGCGTCGGTGCTTCTGGGAGCCTGCAGCGGACTTTACGACAAGTTCATAATGCTCCGCTTCGCCCCGATTTTCGTCCAGACCTGGTTCAATCTCTATCAGTGCTTGATTATGGGCGTTCTGCTGCTTGTGATGTGGCTTCCGACCCGTCGCAAGACCACTCCGTTCCACTGGAGCTGGGCCATCCCAGCCATCTCGGTTCTCATCAGCGGCGCCGACTTTGTCTATTACACCGCCTTGAGCGAACCCGGGTCAATGATTTCGATTATCTCGCTCGTAAGAAGGGCCGCCGTAATAGTTTCGTTCCTCTGCGGCTGGCTGTTCTTCAAGGAAAAGAACCTGAGGGCCAAAGCTTTCGACCTCGGCCTGATTATCCTAGGAATGATTTTCATCTGGATCGGTTCAATGAACTAAGGGCTTCTTCAACTTTGTTACGGAGTTCGGGAAGCGGGCAGTCGTTTTCGATTACCCAGTCGACCTCGCCGCGGTGGGCTTCCAGCGGGGACTGAAGTCTGAGGCGCGAAAGAACCGCTTCGCGGGAGCAAGCGTCACGGGAGATGACCCTTTGAATCCTTATTTCCTCCGGAGCGTCCACCCAAAGGCACCTGTCCCAGATGCGTGGAAAGGATGGTTTGTCCAGAGCCGTCGCCGACTCGAAAACGACAAAGTCCGCCTGCGCCCTTCTGGTGAGGGATCCCACCTCAGATGGGATTGGAACCGTTTTAGGCGAGGAGGCTGCCTCCGCTTTCCACCGGGCGAAATCCTCCGCAAGAGCGGGGAAAACGACACCCTCCACTTTCGCCATCGCCCCCGGGTCCGAAAAAATCAGGGAGGAAAGCGCCTTCTTATTAAACTTGCCCTCTGAATCCCTCAGACTCACTCCAAGAGCCTCCTCAAGAGCGGGCAATAAAAAAGGCCTCCGCCTCGGGGAACTGTCCCCGGGCAGAGAGCCTTCAATAAAAGAATTTCCGCTGGATGAGCCCTCATCGGGCACAATGTAGAACGATTTCACTGCCGAGTCGGCATCGTAGCAGGGAATCCCCATCTCCTCGAGGATGTGCCTTACGGCAGACTTTCCGCTGCCGATTCCGCCTGTGAGTAAAACCGTTTTCATTTCTGTAGCGTGCGATAAATCGGGCGGCCTAAAGCCACGATTGACTTCAGGCCGTCCTCAAGCTATTCAGAGACAGCCGTCTCGGCCGCAGGAGCCTCCACCGCAGCGGCATCCACCGTAGCCTCCGCTTCAGCAGGAGCAGCCTCGGCTGAAGTCTCCACGACCTCGGTCTTTGCCTTAGGGAACGGGCGTTTCTCCTTTGGAAGGGAGAAATACCACCACGCCGCTCCGGCAAGAGCTATGACAAGAACCGCCGCAATGCTGATGACAATCTTTTTCCAACGCGGCATCTGCTTCTCGGCGAACGGATCGTTGCCCACGATTACCGGCATCTTAGGCATACCGGTGAGGGTTTTGCCGAATCTCACGTTCACAATAACCTTCGCGTTCACCGCCCAGCCGTTGGCGTTGAGAAGCGGCGCGAGGTTCCTCTTGCGAAGACTGAGCCACGACATAATCATCGACGGGCCGGAAATGATGAGGATAAGTCCCAGCACCGAGCCTATCATCGACCACGCGCTGAGGCTCATAAATGTGCCGTAGAGACTGCCGAGGAATGTGCCTATGGAGCCCAGGGCCATACCTACCATTGCGAAGATTCCGGCGAACTTGGCCACATCGAATGTCTGGGCCGTTGTCGCCGCAGGGGTTGCAGTCGCTCCGGCGGTTGCGCCCGCAGTTGCGGATGCGGCCACGGCGCTTCCCGCCGAAGTGAGGTCAGCGGTCGCCTTCTCAAGCACCTTGGAATCCTGTTTTGCGGCAATCTTGTTTATCTGTTTCTCCACGAAATCGCCCACCTTCTTGTACGGAGACCAGAATGCCTGGCGCACGCTGATGGGGTTGTTCACGATTTTGGTCACAACCGCGTCCCAGTCGTTGCCCTGACGGTCATAGAAGATGGCGTTGCAGCCCTCCTTGAGGTTGTTGATGTCGCCGTCGGTCATAACCGCCACGATGGTCATCTTCGCAGGGGAAGTCTTTGAAACGCAGTCGCAATAGATGAGGAACATACCGCTCAGACTCGCCATAGCGTTCTGCTTTGCCATATCGGTAACCTTGATACAGAGGTCGCAGTTGCGCTGGTCGATGTAGAGCCTTCCTGCCTGGAAGACTGAGGATATGGTGGACTTGGTGGAATAGAAATCGGAGAAAGTCACATAGTTGCGCAGCAGGGTGTAGAAGTCGCGGCAGATGTGGAGGAATTTGTCCACTGTCTGAATCTCGTTCACCTTGCTTTCAAAAGCCTTGTCGGAAGCGATGAGAGCGTCCACCTCCTCCTTGCGGTTCTCCTTCAGGATGGTCTGCAGGCGGTCGTAGCCAAGGCTTTCCACCTCGCTTCCGGCCTTTGCCCCCATCCACGCCTTGTATGCGTCGAATTTTGCGAGCACGGCGTTCCACTTCTCCTCTGTGATGCTCTTCGCCTTAGGGAATTCCTCAGCGGCGACAAGAGTTTTGAAAGAGTCGAAGGCAGCCTTCCACGCAGGGTTCACCCCGTCAAGCGGAAGCTCTCCGGCGGCATTCACCTTTGCGAGCGGATAGGCGGCAATCTCGTCTGAGCAGGCGGAAAGGTCTTTCGAGCTGATTGCCCCGAGCCTTTCGGAAGTGACGTCGAGCACTGCCTCACTGTCGGAGTGGAATGCTGCAAGCTTGCACCTCATAAAGAAGTCCGCAACCTTGTCCTTTAGCGCCTCGCAGGCCGCGAGAGCGTCGGCAGTTTTGTCGCCGAACGGGAAAATTTCCTTCACTCCGGCATCCTTCCAGGCCACATAATCCGCAGCGGCCTTGTAGAAAGCGGCGATTTTGTCAGAGTCCACTCCCGGGTCTCCGCTACGGTCGGCGACGGCCCCCATTGTGGCGATGCAATCCTTGATTATCGCCTTCAGGCCTTCGTCTGTGGTGGAATTTTCCGTAACGACACCGTCTCCGTTGAGCGGATTTTTCGCGAAAATGGAAAGGCTCTCGGCAGCGTCGGCGATGGAAATTTCCTCCTTCTTCAGGCCGGCGTTCTTGAGAATCTGCTTCGCGCAGTCATAAACGCTCTTTCCTTCCTCCGTGTCGGTGCGGATGTCGCTGAGTTTCAGCGAAGAAGGACGGTCGATGAGCACCGAGAAATTCTTCAGAAGCGGTTTGAGCCACTCCACGGTCTGGATGACTTCGTTGACGTGGATTTTTCCGTCGCCGTCGATGTCCAGAAGCTTCAAGCTCACCGGGTCCATCTCAAGACCGGAAGCGGGACAGCTGAGCACCGTCCAGAGCTTCTGATCAAGTTCCCCGAGATGCTCGATGTCACTTCCCGTCATTATGTTGACGCGGGTCACGCCTCCGATGGTGGAGAAATGCCACTCATAGTTGCCGTTCGAGCGCATAGTCCCGACCGGAGCGATTTTCTTTATCTTCTTCTTAGCCATAGAGTTAAGATTAAAAGAGGTGACCTATTGCCCCGAAGAGAGACATTCAGTCACCTTATTCAATAAATGTCCAAGTTATACAGTAAGAATGTCCTTTTCCTTGGCGGCAACAAGTTCGTCCACCCTCTTGATCCAGGAATCAGTCTCCTTCTGCACCTTGTCCTCATAGTCCTTCTGCATATCCTCGGAAAGTCCGTCCTTCTGGGCCTTCTTGAGAGCCTCGATGGCGTCGCGGCGCGCGTTGCGCACTACAATCTTGGAGTTCTCGCCGGCTGACTTCGCCTTTTTGATGAGCTCCCTGCGGCGGTCTTCGGTAAGAGGCGGAACAGTGCAGCGGATTGTCTCGCCGTTGTTTGACGGGGTGAGTCCGAGATTGGCGTCGATGATTGCCTTCTCGATTACAGGAATCATCTTCTTCTCCCACGGCTGGATGGCGAGAGTCTTCGCATCCGGAGCGGAAACTGAAGCGACCTGAGGAACCGGGGTCATAGCGCCATAGTAGTCCACGACCACGTTGTTGAAGATTGTCGGGTTAGCCTTGCCCACCCTGTAGGTTTTGAGGTCTTCTTCGAGGAAAACGACTGCGTCTTCCATATTCATCTTGGCTTCTTCCAAGATTTCGTTTGCCTTGTCAATCATATAGGTATTGTTTAATATTGTTTCGTAAGTAATTGGTATTCGAAGATTTGGGTATATCCCCAGGGGAATCTACACGTGCACCAGAGTGCCGATCTGTTCGCCGGCGACGAGTTTCAGAAGATTGCCCTCAGCGTTCATATCGAAGACGATTATAGGCATATTTCCTTCCCTGCAGAGGGCGAAAGCCGTCTGGTCCATCACCTTGAGGTGGTCTTCGAGAGCCTTGTCGAAGGTGAGGGAGTCATATTTCACCGCAGTAGGGTCCTTCTCCGGGTCGGCGGTGTAGACTCCGTCCACACGGGTACCCTTCAGAAGCGCGTCAGCCTTGATTTCGAGGGCTCTGAGCGCGGCTCCGGAGTCAGTGGTGAAGAAAGGATTTCCTGTGCCTCCTGCAAGAAGCGCGACGCCTCCCCTTTCGAGAACGGCGACAGCGTCATCCCTCATATAATAGCGGGCTATCGGCATCATTGGCGTAGCCGTAAACACCTCAGCCTCAACGCCTTCAGAACGAAGAGCCATCGCAAGGCCGAGGGAGTTGATTACCGTTGCAAGCATACCCATCTTGTCTCCGTTGACCCTGTCGAAGCCTTTTCCCACGCCGCTAAGGCCCCTGAAAATGTTGCCGCCTCCGATGACAATCGCCACCTGAAGGCCGCCCTTCACTGCCCGCGCAATTTCGGCGGCATAAGCCGCAAGACATTTTTCGTCAATTCCTTTTCCTGCGGGTCCGCCGAGGCTTTCTCCGCTAAGTTTAAGTAATACCCTTTTATACATATCAATAAATATATCTAATTCATCCGCTCAAAACCCACGCACTTCTCATAATCCCTTCCGGTCCTTTGTAGGGGAAGTGATGCTCCAATAAATCAAACAAAAGTATCGAATAATTATGAAAGTTGCAAGAAAGAATATATCTTTGCACCGCTAAACGCGAATTTACGGGTCACTTTGACGGAGTTTCCCGCGAGATTATTGATAAAAAACAACTTTTAATATATGGCAAACATTCTAACGTCATCCATCGGAAAGAAGCTCATAATGAGCATTTCAGGACTTTTTCTAATTGTCTTCCTTCTGCTTCATATGAGCATCAACCTTTTCTCTGTAGCTGACTTGATTACAGGGAATTACGGTACTGCCGAGGGCCTCTTCCAGAAGGGTTGCGACTTTATGTCCCTCCCTATCGTCACCGTTATGGTGCCGGTGCTTGCGCTCGGTTTTGTCATCCACATCTTCTACGGCTGCTACCTCACCTGGACGAACCTCATCTCTCGCGGCGGAGTGTGCCGTTACGCAGTTGCAAGCAAGGCAAAGGCCGATTCTTTCGCTGCAAAGAATATGATTGTTCTGGGAATCATCATTCTCGGATTCATCGCTTTCCACCTCACCCACTTCTGGGCTGATATGCAGCTCCAGCACTTTACGGGCGGCACTGAAAGCAATCCGTACGACCTTCTCGACGCCACTTTCGGACGATGGTGGGTGGTGGTTCTGTACCTTATCTGGTTCGGCGCCATCTGGTTCCATCTTAGCCACGGCTTCTGGAGCGCATTCCAGACCCTCGGTTGGAACAATATGATTTGGCTCAAGAGACTCAAGGTCATCGCCTACATCTTTGCAACCCTGATTTTCGTAGGTTTTGCAACAGTTGCAATTTCAGTTTGCATTCACGTAAATTGCCCTTGCTGCTAAGACTCGGAAAAGAAAGAAAGAGCGGTGACTTGAAAAAGTCGCCGCTTTTTTGTTGCCCTAGGGCCGTGTCAGAGCCCCCGCATCCATTCACCGATATTACACAAAAACGACAACCCGATAACATCAACGCCATTATGAAACAGAAAAGATTTTTCCTTCCGGAAAGTGAAATCCCGACCAGCTGGTACAACATTCAGGCTGATATGAGAGTGAAACCACAGCCGATGCTCAACCCACAGACCCGAAAGCCCGTCACTGAGGACGAACTCTCGGTCGTATTCTGCCGCGAGTGCGTAAGGCAGGAACTGAATTTCACCGACCGCTGGATTGAAATACCCGAAACCGTCCGGGAAATGTACACCTACTACCGCTCCACCCCGCTTGTGCGCGCCTACGGGCTTGAAAAGGCTCTCGACACACCAGCGCACATCTACTTCAAGAACGAGAGCGTCTCCCCGGTGGGCTCGCACAAACTCAACTCAGCCCTCGCCCAGGCCTACTACTGCAAGCAGGAGGGCATCACCAATGTCACCACCGAGACAGGAGCCGGGCAGTGGGGCACGGCGCTCGCCTACGCCGCAAAGCTGTTCGGGCTTGAAGCTGCGGTCTATCAGGTCAAGATTTCCTACGAGCAGAAACCATACAGGCGCTCTATGATGCAGCTTTTCGGAGCTCAGGTCACCCCGTCGCCTTCGATGTCCACGCGCGCCGGGAAGAATATCCTCACGAAGAATCCCTACCACCAGGGCTCTCTCGGCACAGCCATCTCGGAGGCCGTGGAACTGGCGCTCACCACTCCGGAAAAGTGCCGCTACACACTCGGCTCTGTGATGAGCCACGTGGGACTGCACCAGACCGTCATCGGGCTTGAGGCGGAAAAACAGATGGAGATGACCGGGGAATATCCGGACATTGTGATAGGATGCTTCGGCGGCGGGTCGAACTTCAGCGGAATCTCCTTCCCGTTTATGAGGCACAATTTCTTCGACGGGAAGAAGACCAGATTCATCGCTGCGGAGCCGGAGTGCTGCCCGAAACTCACCAAAGGGCAGTTCGAGTATGATTTCGGCGACGAGAGCGGTCTCACCCCGCTGATTCCGATGTTTTCGCTCGGGCACGACTTCATCCCGGCTAACATCCACGCCGGCGGACTGCGCTATCACGGCGCTGGCGCGGTGGTTTCCGAACTGTTGAAAGACGGCCAGATGGAGGCGGTGGACATACGCCAGAGCGACTCTTTCGCGGCCGGAGTGCTCTTCGCAAAGGCCGAAGGAATTGTCCCGGCGCCGGAGTCCTGCCACGCTATTGCGGCCACCATCAATGAGGCCGCCCGCTGCAAGGAGACAGGCGAAGAGAAGGTGATTCTTTTCAACCTCTCAGGCCACGGTCTGATTGATATGAGCGCGTACGACCAGTACCTCTCAGGCTGCCTGAAGGACGTTGATTAAAAGACATCGACACTAAAAGTACGACGAAGAAGAGGTCAAATAAAAAGATGGGCTGGGAGAACAACGCAGTAGACCGCTTTTTAGTTGACCTCTTTTGTTTTTTCCCGAAGCCAGGCGGCCTCCTCGGGGCTCATCCTCGGGCTGAGCCGCTCGTAGACTGAGGCGTTGTAAGCGTTCAGCCAGTCCTTTTCCTCTTTTGTGAGAAGGGACGGAATGAGGCCCGCAGTGTCGATGTGGCAGCAGGTCAGGGTCTCGAACCTGAGCCACTGTCCGAACTCGTTGCAACCCGTCGGATTCACTCCCGGGATGCTGTCCACGACAGTGAGAATCACATTTTCGTGGCGGATGCCGTGAAGCCCCTCGCGGTAGAGACCAGGTTCATTCGAGGTGACCATCCCCGGCAGAAGCGGCTGGGAGTTGAAATTCTGTCGGATGTCCTGCGGACCCTCGTGCACGCCGAGGTAGTAGCCGATGCCGTGGCCGGTGCCGTGGCCGAAATTGCGGCGGGCCTTCCATAGCGGCTCGCGGGCGAGGGCGTCAATCTGGCAGCCGGCAGTTCCTTTCGGGAAAACCGCCATCGAAAGGTCAATCATCCCCTTGAGCACCAGGGTGTAGTCCTCCTTCTCGAGCTCGGTGAGAGGCCCGAGCGGAACTGTGCGGGTTATGTCAGTCGTGCCGGTGAGGTATTGCCCTCCGGAGTCCACAAGGTAGAGTCCGCGGGGCTCCAGAAGCCTTGACCCCACGGCTTTGGTCACATAGTGAGGAAGGGCCGCGGAAGGGCCGTAGGCAGAGATGTTCTCGAAACTGTCCCCGCGATAGCCGGCTATTTCGGCGCGAAGCGAGGTGAGTTTCACAGAGGCGTCCCATTCGCTCACGCTCTCCGCTTCACCCTCTGCAGCAGCGGCGACTGAAGCTTCGAGCCACCTGAGGAACTTCTCCACAGCGAGGCCGTCCTCCACAAAAGTCTCCCTCAGCCTCTCTATTTCCCCTTCTTCCTTCACAGCCTTGCGAAGAATGACCGGGGATTTTCCGAAACGGAGCGAAGAAGACTCCTCGGCGGCGTCGGGACGGAACATATTGTCTATATAGCTGTATAGCTGGTAGTTAAGCGTAGATGGGTCAACATAGAGCGACTCGTCGGAGCCGAGGCTGCCGATTGCGCTCTCCACGTCGGCGTATGGCTCCACGCTCACCTCGTCGGCGGAAAGTTCGTCAAAACTGTCGAGAGTGTCCCGGTCGTCATAGCCCGGTTTCCCCACGAACCAGCGTACATTCTCCTGAGAGACAAGCAGATAGGAGATTACAAAAGGGTTGTATTCTATGTCGTTCGCCCTTATGTTCAGTAGCCAGGCGATTTCGTCCAGCGAGGTCAGAAGCAGATTGTCCACCTCAGAGCGGAGCATCCATTTGCGCAGCCAGCCGATTTTGTCAAGCCGACTCTCGCTGCCCGAAATCTCGGTGTCAATGGTCTGGATCGGGGTCGTAGGGATGGAGGGACGGTCGGTCCAGAGGAAATCCAGAAAATCCGGGACAGAGACTATCTCGTACTGGAAATCGCTCGAAGCCGTTGCGGCGGAAAGAGCCGAGTCAACGGCGATTATCTCTTCAGCGCTCCAGCAGAGTCCGTCCACAGCAACGCGAAGCCTCCTCGGAAAGACCGCAGACCCGGCATAAAGAGCCTGCGCAGGTGCGGCGCCGAGGACAAAGTCCACATTATCCGCGAGCCACTGAGGGATTGGCACAGCCTCGGGAATCCTGAGTTTATGCAGTTCCACGCCTGTCCCGGCGAGCTGCTCGGCGGCCTGGATGAAGTAGCGGGTGTCGGTCCAGAGGCCCGCGTGCTGACGGGTGATGACTACGCTCGCAGCCTCTCCGGTGAATCCTGTGAGCCATTCCACCTGTTTCCATCTCGCAGCCGGGTATTCGCTGCAATGTGGGTCGGAAGCGTTGAGCAGCAGCGCGTCATATCCGCACTCAACCATCCTGCGGCGGACTTCGCCGATTCTTTCTGCATAAATGTTTGCCATAACTGTCTGTTTTATGGATTATTTTGTCTGGGGCCGTCAACTCCTCCCCCCCTCTCAAGGGCCGAGGGATGATCCGCCCCGCTAAGATAGCAATTCCTTGATTATGTTGTCTGAAATGAAAAAATATTTCTCAGGGATCCGGTAATATGCGCTCTCTTGGGGGACCGGGACAAGATGGCCTGAGGCAATCTCCGCGTTAAGTTTTTCCGGAGAGCACGCATCTTTCAAATCCGCCAGAGAGCAACCGCGCTCAGTTCGGAGTCCAAGCATAACATTCTCTATTCCAATCTGTTCCGGAGTAAGGATTTCGCTTCCTCCGGGAAGTGCGAGCCCTCCCCGGGAAATTACCGACCCACCCTCGGAGCCATCTCCCGTCCGTGCTGCTTCCCTCTTAGGGCCGCATAACGCCGCGATATACCTCTGCAAATCGGGCGCATTCCAGCTGCGCCCAAATCCGCCCTCCGGGAGACGCCTCAGAGAATGTGCCCCGGGGCCCAGTCCGACGTAGGGTGCGCGGGTCCAGTAGGCGGAATTGTGACGCGCTTCAAAGCCCGGAAGGGCAAAATTTGAAATCTCGTAGTGACGGTAGCCTGCCGCGGCAAGGCGCGAACAGAGAAGGTCATACTGCGCTGCGCACTCCTCCCCGTCCTCTTCCGCGCACTGCCCTCTCTCTATCATCTTCTCCAGCGCCGAGTCCTCCTCAACGGAGAGCTGGTAGGCAGAAATGTGGCGCGGGGGCCTTCCAGTGGCGGAAATGTTCAGCGCCCGGTCAATGGTCTCATCCCACTTCTCCCTTGTCAGCAGTGGGGTGAAACCGCAGCGCTCACCATCGGAACGCCCGCCTTCCGCGAAGGATTTCCCTTCAAGAAAAGACGACCGCCCCTGAGACGCTGAGGCGTCCCCCCTCCCGAGCCTCGGCAGGCCGAATATGAGGTCGATGCTGATATTGTCAAAGCCCGCGCTCTCAAGCAGGCGATAGGCCTTGACAGCGGTCTCGGCGCTGTGGCGGCGGTTCATCCAGTGAAGGATTCCGTCGTCGAAAGACTGCACCCCGAGGCTCGCCCGGGTGACCCCGAGCCGGAGAAGAGTCTCGGCGTACTCCGGACCTCCCGTCACGACATCCTCAGGGTTCATCTCAACCGTAAATTCCTCCAGATTAAGAAGTTGAGTAAGTCCCCCTGCGGGAAAATCCCGCAAAGTCCCTTCCCCCTCTCCGGACGGGGAGCTCTCCGCCCCCGCCAGAGCATTAAGGATGTCCTTAAACAAGGGCAGCGGCAACACCGATGGTGTGCCGCCGCCAAAATACAGCGTCTTAATTTCGTCCGCAGCCCCTATTTCATCCCTTCTCAAGCAAATCTCCCTTCGGAGAGCCTTCGCAAAAGCCTCATAGCAGACCGATTTCTCAGAATAGAAACCGCAGTAGGTGCAGAAGGACTTGCAAAAAGGGATATGAATATAAATCATATTTGGAGGCAAAAAATCATCCTCATTTTATTGTGCGGGGGGAGGGGTAGAGGTCGAATAAAAAGATGGGATACAAGGCTCTCGACGACGCCCAATACCGGAGCAACCTTTGGGTTGTGAGGATTTGGGCTAGGAGAACAACGCAGTAGACCGCTTTTTAGTCGGCCTCTACCTAAGCATCAGTTCGGCGGTGCCGAGAGATGCCTGCTCCGTGTACGCCTCCACCTTGTAGATGCCCTTCAGGCAGTCCTGAACGCCGTTCACATAGATGACGATGTCGGTCTCGGTGCCCTGATAGTCAATCTCGCGGGATGCTGAACTTGCAAGAGTCTCGCCCTCGAAAGTGAATGCCCTCTGCTCGGTGCCTGCGATAAGCGCTCCGTCAGGGTCGGTGACTCTGATGTAGATTCTGACAGGTCCCTTAGGCGCGAGGTCGTTCTCCACAAGGCTCAGACGGGTCTGGAACTGGGTCACGCGGCTGCGACGGTCGGTAGCCTTGCCGGAAGCGTTGTAGGCAGTGAGCGAAATTCCGCGTGCCTTGAGCACTGAACCCGTAGCGACCTGACCTGTGAGTGTTTCGACCTTCTTTGAGAGCTCCTCTGAACGCTTCTTGCTCTCGGCAGCGTCGCGGCGTGCTGCAGCGGCGTCGGCTGAAAGCTTCTTGTTGAGAGTGTTGAGAGAGTCAATCTGAACGATGTAGTTCTTCATAATGCTCCTCAGAGTGCCGAGTTCCTTCTCGTACTGACGGATTTTCCGGCGGTTGGTCGCGTCGGTTTTCTGAATCCTCTCAAGCAGCTGGTTCACTTCCTCCCTTGAGGAGTCGAGCTGCGAATTGATTGTGTCATAATCAGATGAAAGCGTTGCGTAGTCGCTCTGAAGCGCAAGCATCTG